>SXUH01000146.1 GCA_005791855.1 Bdellovibrionales bacterium | reverse complement strand
GTAATGCAGGCAGGGGGAGACTAGCAGGCCAGTCTCTGTAGCCTGCGGCAATGCGGGCAGGAGGAGACTAGCTATTCAGCAGGCCAGTCTCTGCAGCGTACAGTATAGCAGACAGAGGGAGACTAGCTATTCAGCATCCCAATCTCTGTAGCGAACGGGAACACGGGAGAAGATCATCATCACCGAGATCCCGTACCAGGTGAACAAGGCCAAGCTGATCGAGAAGATCGCAGACCTGGTCCGCGACAAGGCGATCGAAGGGATCTCCGACATCCGGGACGAGTCGTCGCGGGAAGGGATCCGGGTGGTCATCGACGTGAAGCGCGGGGAATCGGGAACGGTTCTTCTGAACAAGCTCTACAAGCAGACCCAGATGCAGGTCTCCTTCGGGATCATTTTCCTATCCATCTACAATGGCCAGCCGAAGGTCATGGACCTCAAGGAACAGCTCCTCTGCTTCATCGAGCACAGACGGGAGATCGTCATCCGGCGGATCACCTTCGAACTCAAGAAAGCCCGGGAGCGCGCGCACATCCTGGAAGGCCTGAAGATCGCCGTCGAGAACATCGACGAGATCGTCGAGCTGATCAAGAGGGCCGAGGGCCCGGCGCAGGCCAAGGATCAGCTCATGCATCGCTTCGAGCTCTCCGCGATCCAGGCACAAGGTGTCCTGGACATGCGGCTCCAGCGACTGACGGGGCTCGAGAGAGATAAGATCATCGCCGACTACGAAGCCATCATGAAGGAGATCGCCCGCCTCGAGGGGATCCTCAGTTCCGAAGCGGAGATCAAGCGCCTCATCCGTGAGGAGTGCGTGGAGATCCGAGACAACTACGGCGACGCCCGCCGAACGGAGATCGTGGCCCAGGCCGACGAGATCCAGATGGAAGACATGATCAAGAACGAAGAAGTGATCGTGACCATCACCCAGAAGGGTTACCTGAAGCGGATGGCGATCGATACCTACCGGTCGCAGAAGCGCGGCGGGAAGGGCGTGAAGGGCGCGGACCTCGAAGAGGACTTCTACACCTCGATCTTCACCGCCGACACCCACGACTCGCTCATGATCTTCACCGACAAGGGCACCGTGTTTTCCATCAAGGTCTACCAGATCCCGGAAGGGCTCCGGACGAGCAAGGGACGGAACGTGGTGAACATCATCAACGTCCCGGCCGATGAGAAGGTGAAGGAGATCATCACCCTTCCGAAGGAGTCCGACGGCGCCTTCCTGGTGTTCGCGACCAAGCAGGGGATCGTGAAGAAGTCCGAGCTCTCCGAATACAAGAACATGCGACAGAACGGCCTCAAGGCCATCAAGGTGGTCGAGGGCGACGAGCTCCTCGCCGTCCGGATCACCGACGGGAAGCGGGACATCCTCCTCGCCTCCTCCGGCGGGAAGTCCATCCGCTTCAACGAAGAAGACTGCCGGGCCCAGGGCCGGGTCTCTCAGGGCGTGAAGGGGATGAACCTCGAAGAAGGAGAAACCGTCATCGGCATGGAGACCATCGACGAGAAATCCGAGATCCTCACGGTCACGGCCCGCGGGTACGGGAAGCGGTCCTCCGCGGAAGAGTACCGCCAGCAGTCCCGGGGCGGAAAGGGAATCCTCGCGATGAAGCTCACGGAGAAGACCGGTGAGATCATGGGGATCCTCCCGGTGACCGACAAGGACGACCTGATGATCATCACCGACAAGGGCCAGGTCATCCGGACCAAGATCTCCGGCATCTCTCTCCTCGGCAGGAACACCCAGGGGGTCCGGCTCATCAACGTCAAGCCCGACGAGAAGGTCGTGGCGGTGGAGAAGATCATCGACCCGGATGATCCCTCGGACATGACCGGTGAAGACGGTGAGACTCCTGTTCAGTAGGTTCTTCCTGCTCCTCTTCGTCCTGGGGCTGGGGTCTTGCGACTTCACCTCAGGACTCAACCAAGACATCCTCTCGGCCCAGAAGTACGTAGACAACCAGGAGTTCTCGAAGGCGGTGGACCTCTACGAGCGGATCCTGAAGAAGGGGCCCTCGAAGCTCATCAAGACGAAGATCAACTACCAGCTCGCGGAGATCTACTACCTCTACCTGGACCAGCAGCTCCGGGCGCTGAAGTACTACCAGTACATCGTGGAGAACGTCGACGACCCCCTCTGGCAGGTGAAGTCCCTGGAGAAGATCGCCGACATCAACTTCTCCTTCGCCAAGAATTTCGGCGAGGCGATCCGGGCCTACCAGATGCTGATGCAGTTCAAGCCGCGGCTCAAGAACTACGACTACTACTACCTGCGCGCGGGAGAAGCCTACTTCGAGATGGGGAAATACCAGAAGGCCCGGGAGATCTTCAACCAGATCCTGGACCAGCCGAGTAACCCCTACCACGTCGAGGCCTTCAACCAGATGGGCCTCATCGAGTTCTACAACAAGAACTGGGACAAGGCCGTGGACTACTGGCTCGAGTACCTCAAGCGCGAACGGCGGAAGGAGCAGATCGTGAAGGTGAAGTTCCTCATCGCCAACGCCTACGAGTCTAACGAGAAGCTAAAAGAGGCCTACAACATCTACTACTCCCTCCTGCCGTACTACCCGAACCCGGCCATGCTCCGGGCGCGGCTCAAGGCCCTGTACGCCCGGCGAGTGGCGAGGAAAAGGTAACCATGAAAGACTGGAAGAAACCTTTGGCATTGGCACTTGGGCTCCCGTCCACTATCATCGGGGTCTTCTTCGCGTTCCAGGAACTGGTGAAGGCTGGGATCGTCACCCAGGGCTGGGCCCAGGGGATCCTCGTCGCAGTCGTGGTATCAATTTTAATAAAGATGATAATGCTCACATGGAAAAAAAAGTAACACCCAAATTCTTCTACCTATCGGCCTTTAACATCATTCCGGCTATCATATTGGGTGGCGGTTTGAACGGGGATTCCCTCGCTTTAATCTGTGCGTTATGTGTCTTCGTCCTTAACCACTTGCTTTTAGTTAAGCTCGTCGGAACGCTGACTTCTAGAAGTGCAAACGCGGGGCCTGCCAAAATCCTCATGCTCTTTTTTGCCAAAATGACGCTTATGGGCGCAGTCATTGGTGGTATCTATTTTTACAACCAGGATCTGGTGGTAAAAGTCATGGTCCTAATGATTTTCCAATTGATAATTCAGGTCTTAAGTATTAAAAACAACTATTAAATTTTTAGGGTAATCATATGAAACTTCTTGGTTTTATTGTCCTTCTTGCGACACAGTCGGCGTTTGCTTCCGGCGGGTTCAACTTCTTCGTTGAAGGTTCTCACGCCACACACATCCCTCCGCAAACCCTTGCCCTGATTTTTGGTTCTTTGATCTTCTTAGTGATCGGATTCGTTTATCGCGCGAAACTTTCTGCGACGAAGAACTTCATCGTTCCTGATAGAGGGATCTCGGTCCGGAACATGTTCGAAGCTCTCAGCCAGTCGATCTACAACACCGCCAAGACGGTCATGGGCGAAGAGAGTGCGAGCCGCTACTTCTCCTACACCATCTTCGTCTTCTTCTTCATTCTCATCAACAACGTCATCGGAGTCTTCCCCGGATCCATGTCTCCGAACCAGAACCTCAACACGACCCTTGCCCTGGGGATCTTCACGTTCTTCTACTTCAACTACCAGGGGATCCGGGCCGTAGGATTTTTCAACTACATGAAGCACTTCGCAGGTCCGATGCCGGCCCTCGCGATCCTCATCTTCCCGATCGAGTTGATTTCGATCTCGGTCCGTCCACTTTCTCTGGCGCTTCGTCTCCGAGGGAACATGGATGGTGACCACTTGATCCTGGGAATCTTCTCCGACCTGGTGCCTTACCTCGTTCCGATTCCATTCTACGCAATGGGGATCTTCGTAAGCTTCCTCCAGGCCTTCGTCTTTACACTATTAACAATGATCTATATTGGTATGGCGACTTCTCACCACGATCATGGTGAGCACGAGCACCACCACTAGGATCTTAACACCACTCCAACAAAGGAATTTTGAATGAACGCTAACTCATGGGTTGTTTTATCAGCCGCCATCGCTTTCGCAGCCGCAGTACTCGGCGGAACACTTTCTCAGGGCCGAGCAGCTTCCGTTGCTCTCGAAGGGATCGCTCGTAACCCAGCTGCCGCTGACAAGCTCCAGACTCCGATGATTCTTGCTCTCGCTCTCATCGAGTCCCTCGTCCTCTTCGGATTCGGTATCGCGTTCCTTATCCTCCAGAAGTTCGTAGCTTAATTTAGCTGAAAAGTGTCCTCCTTCCCCTAAGGGCGGGAGGACATCTTAGATTGGAAACAGGTCTTTCTTGTCTTGGTTGTGCTCTTCGGTGAAATCCTGATAGGTCTCTTTTAACTTCCCATAGAATTCTTCGCCGAGGTCGTCCTTGAGTCTCTCTTCCCGAGTCTGGTAGAGGCTGTCGTGACTCTCGGTCATGGCCCGGGTTCGGTAGAGCTTGTACTCCTTCAAGCTCGGGACGGGTTTCCTCCCCGTCTCCTTCAGGTACCTCTGCGGGAGCATGCTCCGGGCGTGGGCCATGAGCTCGAAGACATTTCTGATGGAGCTGATGTAGTCGCCGAACTTATAGTCGAGGCCATTCTCAAGGTAGAGGTTCTCGACCTTACGAAGGTACTTCTCATACTGCTGGATGTAGGCTTCGCTCTCCTCCTCATAGGAGCGGTGGAGCTCGAGGAGGAAATTATCAACCCGGGATTTCCGAACTTCCTTCGGACCGGATCCGCAGGAGACCGTGAGGAGCAGGACGAGGGAGAGGACGATGTTTGTCATGGTTTGCCTTTCGTAGATTTTAAAATCCTGGCGAGGTATTTTCCAGTATAAGATTCTTTAACTTTCGCCACCTCCTCCGGCGTGCCCTCGGCGACGATCCTTCCGCCGCCCTTTCCGCCCTCGGGGCCAAGGTCGATCACCCAGTCGG
>SXUH01000145.1 GCA_005791855.1 Bdellovibrionales bacterium | reverse complement strand
GAAGCCTTTGTTGAGAAGGGCCGAGAAAAATAATACAATTCCTGCATGGACGCTTGCCTCATCAGCTGCAACATTCGATTCGATAACCCCTCCGATGGCCAGAACTCCTGGCCCCACCGGAGGGGTCTTCTCTCCGGACTCCTCCTCGGGTTCAGCCCGGACGTCATCGCAACCCAGGAAGGCCGCTTCGACCAGCTCAAGGACTTCGAGGCCCTCCTCCCCGGCTTCGAGCTCGTCGACCAGCACCGGTCCTGGATCAGGGAGCGGATGTACCCGTCCTTCTACATAAAGAAAGACTCCTTCGAGATCCTGAAGAGCGAAGACCTCTGGCTCTCGGAGACCCCGGAGGTCGCGGGGAGCCTTTCGTTCGAGAGCACCTTCCCACGCCTCATGACCTGGGTGCGGGTCCAACCGAAGGGGCTCGAGACGAACCTCCTCCTGATCAACACCCACCTCGACCACGTCAAGCACGAGACCCGCGCCCACCAGACCCGGGTGCTCGCAAAGGAGATCAAGCGCTTCTGGACCGGGGACTGCCCCATCGTCATCATGGGCGACTTCAACGAAGCTCCGACCGAAGAGGTGCGCTCCATCCTCGAGCAGGAGTTCTCCGGGATCCAGGATGCCTGGAGGCTCTTCAACTTCGTGGAAGAGAGTTCGCACCACGGCTTCAAGGGGGCCTGCCCCGGGGGCTCGCGCATCGACTGGATCCTCGTCGACGAGAGGACGCGGGTGCGCTCCTGCGAGATGGTGAAGGCCTCGGGCGACGGGAGGTACCCGACCGACCACTACCCGATCGTCTGCACTATCGAGCTCTGAGGCCCACCTCCTGGCCCAGGTGGAGGTAGGTTTCGATCCCCTTCTCCGTGTTCTCGATGATGTCCCTCGAGGGCTCCCACTTGCCCTTTTCTCCGAGGAGGATGACCGTCGACCCGCCGAAGAGGAAGTAGCCCTTCTCGTCCCCGCGCTTGAACGGGGCGGACCAGAGGTGCGACTGGACGATCTTCCCGACACACAGGGCACCGACTTCGATGTAGGCTAGTTTCCCGAAGTTCTCCGTCTCGAGGATCGAAACGTAGCGTTCGTTCTCGATGAAGATCTGGTTCTTGTACTTGAGGGCGAGCGGGTTCACCGAATCGTAGACGCCGCCCACGCGGAAGTGGTCGAGGACCTTCCCGCCGTCCGGGTAGTGGTAGCGGTGGTAGTCGACCGGGCAGAGCCGGGCGATGAGGAGCGGGCCCCCGTCGAAGGTGCCCGCGTGCTTCTCGCTGCCGAGGAGATCCTTCGCGCGGAGGAAGTGGCCCTTCACCGGGTAGAGCTGCTCGTTGTTGATCGCGGCGAAGCCGACGTAGCGGGCCTCCGCGAAGGCCGGCAGAGTCCCGGGGTCCGTCGCGAAGCTCCTCTTCCCGGGCTTGAACTTCCGGATGAAGAACTCGTTGAAGGTCCGGTAGGAATCCCGCGGATCGATGGCGGCGCGGGTCCCCGGTTCGTAGTCGTCGATGGGGATGTTGAAGTTATTGATGAACGGCCGGACCTTCCCCTGGCTGGTGGGAAGGCTCTGGAGCGAGCCGTAGATCTTACTCACGTACTTGTTGGTGAAGGCCTTCCCGATCCGCTGGCCTGCGACGGAGCAGTAGAGGAACTTGATGAACTTATCCCCGTAGACCTTCTCGGTTTCAACCTTCCCGTTCATACGATTATAGTATTTAATTTCGGGAGCATTGCTGACTATCGTCATGGGGTTTCCTCTTGGGGGTTTTAGGCATTCATATTATACTTTGGGGGCCAAAATAGTCAAAGTAAGGAGTACCGAATGAAAGTGTTTCTCTTCATTGTTCTGAACGTGTTTTGTTTCTCAGCAATCAGTGCGGAACTGCTCCAGGTAGAAACGAAGACCATCGAGATCTATCGCAAGGCGGTCCCGTCGACGGTGAACGTCTCCAACATCAAGCTCGCGAGAAACTTCTTCCACGGTGAGGTGGAGGTTCCCCAGGGCGCGGGCTCGGGCTTCGTCTGGGACGAGGCTGGGCACATCATCACGAACTTCCACGTGGTCCAGGGCGGGACGACCTTCGTCGTGACCTTCCACAACGATCCGAAGCAGTACAAGGCGAAGCTCGTCGGCACCGCCATGGAAAAGGACATCGCCGTGCTGAAGCTCGAAGAAAAGCCATCGAAGCTCACCCCCATCGTCTTCGGATCGTCCCGGGACCTGCAGGTGGGCCAGTACTCCTTCGCCATCGGCTCCCCCTTTGGCCTGGACTACACGCTCACCACCGGCGTGATCTCCGCTCTCGGGAGGAAGATCGACGGGATCGGCGGCGTGAAGATCAATGACATGATCCAAACGGACGCGGCGATCAACATGGGGAACTCGGGGGGCCCGCTCCTCGACTCCTCCGCGCAGCTCATCGGTATGAACACCGTGATCTTCTCCACCAGCGGATCGAGCGCGGGCCTGGGCTTCGCCGTTCCGGCCGACACCATCAAGATGATCGTCCCGCAGCTCATCCAGCACGGGAAGGTCATCCGTCCGGGCCTCGGCATCGTGATCGTCCCCGACTCCATGCGGAGACGGATCATGGACGACGACCGTGGCCTCATCATCTCCCACGTGGACGAGCGCGGGTCCGCGGCGAAGGCCGGGCTCAAGGGGATCACCCAGGATCGCTACGGCCGCACCTACCTCGGAGACATCATCCTGAGCGTGGACGGACAGGACGTGAACAGCCTGGACGACATCTACCAGGTGCTGGATAAGAAGAAGATCGGCGACGTGGTCCAGGTGAAGTACAGCCGGGAAGGCAAGACCCGCACGGTGGACGTCAAGCTACAGGCCATCTAAGTTCTTCAGCGCCGCCCGGAGCGTTTCTTCTTTCTTCGCGAAGCAGAAGCGAAGGTACCCCTCCCCTTCCGTCGACTTCAGGTAGAAGGCCGACGGAGGGACCGTCGCCACCTGCCGCTCCTTGATGAGCTTCATGGCGTAGTCCACGTCCTTAAGCCTGGTCTTCGAACCGATGGGCACCATCATGAAGTACGTTCCCCGGGGGATCTCGAACTCGAAGCCGAGCTTCCGCATCTCTCCGTAGAAGAAGTCCCGCTTCGACCGGTAGAGGTCCACGAAGTCCGGCAGGTAGGTCGGGAGCTTCGTGAGCGCCTCCGCCACCGCTTCCTGCATCGGCGTGGAGACGGAGAAGGTCACGTACTGGTGGACGAGGCGGCAGGCCCGGGAGACTTCCCGGCTCGCGCAGATCCAGCCGATCTTCCAGCCCGTGAGGCCGAAGGTCTTTCCGGCGCTGGAGACGGTGATGGTCCGCTCGAACATCCCCTCGAGGGAAGCCAGCGGCAAGTGCGTCGCTCCGTCGAAGAGGAGGAACTCGTAGACCTCGTCGGAGAGGACGTAGAGGTCGTGCTTGCCGGCGAGCTTCGAGATCTCCGTGAGCTCTTCCTTGGTCCAGACCTTGCCGGTGGGGTGGTGCGGGTTATTGATGATGAGGAGCTTGGTCCGCGGGGAGATGGCCCTTTCAAGTTCCTTGGCGTCGACGACGAAGTCGGGCGCGTGCATGGTCACCGGCACGGGGACGCCGCCGGCCATCTTGATGGAAGCCACGTAGGAATCGTAGAAGGGTTCGAGGACGATGACCTCGTCCCCCGGGTTCACCAGGGCGGTGACCACGAGGTAGATCGCCTCCGTCGCGCCGACGGTGACCGTCACCTGGTCCTCCGGGTTGTACCGGAGCCGGTAGAAGCTCTCGTAGTACTTCGCCACCTGCTCCCGCAGCGACGGGGTCCCCGGGAACGGGGCGTACTGGTTGTGGCCCTCCTGCATCTTCTTGTAGACGATGTCCTTGAGCCAGGCCGGGCCGTCGAAGTCGGGAAACCCCTGGCCCAGGTTCACCGCATGGTTGTCGCGGGCGAGCTTTGAGATCACGCCGAAGATCGAATCTTTGAAGTCGGCAATCCGGAGAGCGGTTTCTTTCATCGGGTCCTCTCTATTGTTTAGGGTCCATGGCGTCCCGCACCCCTTCGCCGATCAGGGAGAGCATGGTGAGCGTCAGGAACAGTGCCAGGGACGGGTAGACCGCGAGCCACCAGCCTTCGGTGAAGTGCTTCTGGGCCTGGTTGAGGAGCTCGCCCCAGCTCGGGGTTGGTGGGGTCAGGCCGAAGCCCAGGTAGTCCAGGCTCGCCAGCGAGACGATGTTCCCCGCGATGACGAAGGGTGAAAAGGTGATGATCGGTGAGAGGGAATTGGGCAGGAGGTGCGTGAAGAAGATCCGGCCGTGGCCCGCGCCGAGGGCCCGGGCGGCTTCGACGAATTCCTTCTTCCGGTTCTTCAGGAACTCTCCGCGCACGTAGTAGCTGATGCTGATCCAGCCGAAGAGGCTCGAGAGGAAGACCAGGAGGATGAGCGTGGGCTTGAAGATGGAGATGATGATGATGAGGAGGAAGAACTGCGGCACCGTCGAGAGGATCTCGACGATCCGCTGGCCCCAGAAGTCCGTCCGGCCCCCGAGGTAGCCCATGATGCCCCCGAGGATGGTCCCCACCACGAAGGTGATGACCCAGACGAGGAACGCGAAGATCACCGAGTAGCGGAGGCCGTAGAGGAGCCGCGTGAGGATGTCCCGCCCCCGGTCGTCGGTCCCCATCCAGTTCTCGCCGGTGGGCTCCGACGGGTAGCTCTCGACGTCCTTGTTCGACTCGTAGGGGTCCCACTCGATGAGGGGCCAGAGGGCCCGGTCGCCGCGGTCCTCGTCGAGGTCGAGCTTCCGGTAGTTGGTCACGTGGGCGTTCTCGATCCCGAAGACGCTCGGGTGGTACGTCTTGAACACCGGGAGGTAGGTTTCGCCCTTGTACCGGAGGTAGAGGGGCTTGCTGTTGGCCCAGAACTCGGCGGTGAAGCTCAGGACGCAGGAGACCGCGACGATCCAGCTCGAGGCGACCGCGAGCCGCCGGCTCTTGAACCGTCTCCACTTCTTCAGCGTCTCGTCGTTTCTGATGTAGCGTTCGATCATGTGAAATCAATCCTCGGGTCGACGAGCACGTAGGCCAGGTCCGAGAGCACGTTCCCGATGAGGAAGAGCGCGCTCTGGATGAAGACCAGGCCCATGATGACGTTGTAGTCCCGGGCGAGGATGCTCTTGTAGCTCAGGAGCCCGATGCCGTCGAGCTGGAAGATCGTCTCGAGCAGCAGGGAGCCGGCGAAGAACACGGTGAGGAAGCCGCCGAGGCCCGTGACGATCGGGATGAGGGCGTTCCGGAGGGCGTGCTTCATGTAGACGTACTTCTTCTCGAGGCCCTTGGCCCGCGCGGTCCGGATGTAGTCCTTCTTGATCTCCTCGATGAGGGAGTTCTTCATCAGCACGGTGAGGCTCGTGAAGGACCCGATCGTGTAGCAGACCAGGGGGAGGGTGAAGTGGTGGGCCCGGTCGAGGAACTTCCCCCAGAGGCTCAGGTCGTCGTAGAGCTCGGACTGGACGCCGCTCACGGGGAAGATCTCGTAGAAGCTCCCGCCCGCGAGGAAGACGATGAGGAGGATCGCCAGCATGAAGGACGGGATGGAGTAGAAGACGAAGAGGACGAAGCTCGAGGCGACGTCGAAGACCGTGCCGTGCTTGATCGCCTTGACGATCCCCAGGGGGATGGAGATGAGGTAGCTCAGGATGAGGGAGATGACCCCGAACTGCAGCGAGACCGGGAACTTGCTGACGATCACGTCGAGCACGGGCTCCTCGTAGGTGAAGCTCTCGCCGAAGTTGAGGGTGGCGATGTTCTTAAGCCAGAGGAGGTAGCGCATGTGCAGGGGCTTGTCGAACCCGTACTGCTTCTTCAGCGCCTCGAGGACCTCGTCCGAGACGCCCTGGCTCGCCCCGCGGCTGGTGGTGGCCTGGGCCTGCCCGCCGCCCCCGTCGCCGCCGCCGAAGCGGATCTGCTGGAGCTTCTGCTCGATGGGCCCGCCCGGGGCCATGTTGATGATGGCGAAGACCACCACCGTCACCCCCAGGAGGGTCGGGACGAGGATCAGGAGGCGCCGGAGGAAGTACTTCAGCATACTACTCTTCTAGCTTCCAGTACTGCTGGCCGATGCCGTAGGTGAACGTGTCCTTCGGCTTCTTCACCCGCTTGGTGTGGCCGTAGAGCGAGTACTTGCTGTTGAAGAACCACAGGTACGGGTAGTCCGCGGAGACGAGCTCGTGGACCTTCCGCAGGAGCGGGATGCGCTTCTCCTTCTCGTAGAGGGTCCGGGCCTCGTCGATGAGCTTGTCCACCGCCGGGTTCGCGTAGCTGATGAAGTTCGACCCCGCGCCCTTGCTCGAGGTGCTGTGCCAGATCTGCTTCGGGTCCCACTCGACGCCCCCGCCGCCCCAGGCGAGGCGGACGGCTTCGAAGTTCTTCTCGTCGAGGAGCTTGACGAAGGAGTTCCACTCGATGGTCTTGATGTTGATGTCCACGCCGACCTTGCTCGCGTCTTCCTTGAAGACGGTGAGGTACTTCACCATGTCCGGGAGCGGCTCGAGGACGGTGATGGAGAGCTGGGTCTTCTTCCCGCCGATCGTCTTGTCGAGGACTCCGTTCTTGTCCGTGTCCTGCCAGCCGGCCTTCCGGAGGATATCCAGGGCCTGGGTCGGGTTGAACTCCACCGGCTTCACGGCCGGGTTGGCGTAGTCGGACTGGACGTAGATCGGGCCCGTGGCGAGCTCGGAGAGGTTGTACTCGAACTTGCTCAGCATGAGGGGCCGGTTGAAGAGGAGGTTCAGGGCGTGCCGGACCTCCCGCTCCTTGAGGATCGGGTTCTTGAAGTTCCAGGCGATGAAGCTGTAGCCCTTCGGGCTCTTGTTCTCGGTCTTCACCTTGACGATCTTCTTCTCCCAGACCTCGCCGACGGTCTTCTTGACGAAGCCCTCGGGCCTCAGCGAGAGGAAGTCGACGTCGCCCTTCTTCAGGACCTCCAGCGCCACGTTCTCCTCGCCGATGAACTTCAGGACGATCTTCGGGATGAGGTAGGAGTCCTTCTCCGCCGCCACGGCGTTGCCCCACCACTCCGGGTTCTTCTCCAGGGTGATCTTCTGGCCCTTGGCGTAGCTGGCGAACTTGTACGGCCCGGTGCCGATGATCTTCTTCCCGAAGTCGGCCTTGTTCGCCGGGTTCGAGTAGAAGTGCTTCGGGAGGACCCGCAGGCCCGCGCAGACGTCGAAGTTCTGGAAGTAGTCGTCCTTCACGATGAAGCGGACGTTGTACTTGTCGATGACCTGGACCTCCTTCACGGCCTCGTAGTACGAGCGCAGCTGGACGGCCTTGAAGTCGTCGGTGAAGATGACGTCGTAGGAGAACTTCACGTCCTCCGCGGTGACCTCGGTGCCGTCGTGCCACCTCACCCCCTCCCGGAGCTTGAAGT
>SXUH01000144.1 GCA_005791855.1 Bdellovibrionales bacterium | reverse complement strand
GACTTCAGGTCCTTGAAGAAGAGCTCGCCGATGGAGGGCCCCATGTAGACCTTGTAGGGAACGGGGTAGGACAGGGGTCTGGTGGAGGGCCCGATCCCCGCGTAGATCCACAGGTCCCCGTGCTTCCGGAGCGCGAGGTTGAATTTCTCTTCGTAGCTCTGGTCGTCCACCGGCGGGACCGGGTTGTTGGGCATGTCCCCGGCGTGGGTCACGCCCCCGTTGACCATGGCGCTGTAGGTGGTGTCGAAGTCTTCTTTGTAGTTGTTCTTCCCGGAGACGTCTTCCCGGGCGTGGATGTGGATGTCTCCCATGCCGGCGAAGAGCAGGCACTCGTCGCCGTAGTAGTAGTCGAGGTTATCCCTGGAGACCCCGAGGTCTCCGATCTTCTCGATGAGCCCGGTGCCTTCGTCGAAGAGGACCTGCTTGCGCGCGACCTCCCGGGAGGTGGCGCAGACGGCTTCCAGCGACTTCACGGGTGCCTCCGGACCACGGTGGTCGGAGAGCCCTGGTCGGTGGGCATGGTGATGATCTCGTCGATGACCACGTGCCGGGGCTGCTCCAGCATGAAGGTCATCATGCGGGCGATGTCTTCGGCCACCAGGGGCCGCATGTTCGCGTAGACGCTCTCGGCCTTCGCCTTGTCTCCCTTAAACCTCACCGTGCTGAACTCCGTGTCCACCATCCCCGGGGAGATCTGCATCACCCGGATGTTCTTCCCGCAGGTCTCTTCGCGGATCACCTTAGTGAAGGCGTGGACCGCGTGCTTGGTGGCGCAGTAGATGGCGCCGCCGACGTAGGTCTCGTGGCCCGCGATGGAGCAGAGGTTGATGATGTCCCCGACTCCGTGCCGGAGCATCCACGGGAGCACGAGGTGGACGAGCTTGAAGTTCCCCACCACGTTGGTCTGGATCATCTGCTCCCAGTCCGCGACCTCGGAGCTCTCGAACTTGTCTCGGCCGAGGGCGAGGCCCGCGTTGTTGATGAGGACGTCGATGCGGTCGCCGCTCAGCTGCGAGAGGACCCCGGCGAGCCGGGGGTCACTGACGTCGAGGTCGATGAGGTGGACGGTGGTCCGGGGATGGACCCTTAGGACTTCGGCTCGAACCTCCTCGAGCTTCTCCCGGCGGCGGGAAACGAGGAAGAGCTCGTGGCCCTTGGCCGCCAGCGAGAAGGCCATGGCCCTGCCGATTCCTGATGAAGCACCCGTGATGAGGGCCTTGAACTTTTGCATGAAAGAATATTCGTATAAAAGGAACTTAAGTTCAATCCAATACACCTGATACGCAGAGTCATTATTCCCCGCTCTTAAGCCTTTATTTCACTCTGAAAATCAAATAGACTGTTCCCATGAAACTAACCATTCTCTGCGCCCTTTTTCTTTTTTCCTCCAGCGCTCTTGCGCGTGAGTGTAAGGAGCGGATCTTCACCGGGACGGTGAAGCTCTTCACCCCCAACACCGCCTACCTCTACGTGGAAAACGACGAGCCCAAGGTTCTGATCTGGAAGAAGGGTGGCTTCCCCGCCGAGGTCTCACAGCAGGTCTGGCTCGGACACTTCTACCTTAAGAGGAAGAAGCTCGACGGGTCCCGGGTCTGGGTCTGCGGTGCCCTCGAGGACCGGAACCTCCTGCGGATCGACGGGATTGAAATCAACGGCTTGAATCTCTAGCCGACGCCCGCACCCTAACATCTTTACACACTCCCTAGCGCTCCACTCAGGCTTTGGCACAATACCGGGAACCACCAAGGAGTGCCCCATGAAACATTTGCTAACCCTCATGATCCTCGCCGCAATGGCCTTCGCCGTAGAGGCCAAGGCGGATGTCGAACTCCAGTCCCTCGACGCTGTTGAGCTGGAAGAAGAACAGTCTCGCTACTCCTGGAGCGGCAACCGCTGCGCCCGGGTCACGCCCTACGGGGACATCATCGAGTACGTGAGCACCCACTACTGCTCCGGCGCCCAGTACTCCTGGAGAGGGAACCGGTGCGCGAAGGTCACTCCCTACGGAGACATCATCGAGTACACCAGCACCCACGACTGCTCCGGGGCCCGCTACTCCTGGAGAGGGAACCGCTGTGCGAAGGTCACCCCTTACGGAGACATCATTGAGTACGTGAGCACCTACTACTGCAACTAGGCTCGTTCCTCTCGGGCAAGTCCTCTGGGGCTTGCCCTCAAAATTCCCACCGAGCTAAACCTTCCCGAGCGATCCGCACCGGTTTCACCTAGCCCTTTGGAATTAAAATTATTTTAGTTTTTCCTGCATTTTTTTTTCCGAGAATTTCCCGTCCTGTGTCATTCTGTAAAAAAGATAAAGACAGATCTCTCATGGAAGAGGGGTCTCCAAAGCCAGGAAGGTGTCCATGCCCCAGAAATACATTTTCTATTTCTCCGCTCTTTGTCTGTCCCTCGTAGGCCCCCTCTTCGCAGAAGTCCCCACCCAGGCCCTGAGCTTCGATACCGACATCAAGATCTTCGACGCCACCTCCTCCCAGATCTCCAAGATCCGGCGGGCCGAGGAGCACATCAAGCGCGTCGTCGCCACCCAGGAGTTCAAGGACGCCGTGATCAACCACACCTACAACGGAGTGAAGCGCTTCGTGGATAACAACGGGCTCACCAACGCGCAGATCTACCAGAAGATCCTCGACGGGGCCGAGACGCTCAACGGGCTCAAGAACAACACCATGGACCTGGAAGTGGAGATGTACTACGAGAACTCGAACACCGTGGGCTACACCATGACCGGGTCGAAGCGGATCTGGGCCAACACCAAGTACTACAACAACTACACTTCGGTGGACGTCACCGGCAACCTCATGCACGAGTGGCTGCACAAGCTAGGCTTCAAGCACGCCGTGAGCTACTCCCGGAGCCGGGACTTCTCCGTCCCCTACGCCATCGGGGACATCATGGTCCGGCTCGCGGGCACGGACGTGGGCTACATCACCGCGGTCCAGAACCTCACCCTGAGCGAAGGATCCGGATCGGTGACCCTGAAGTGGGACCCCGCCGTCTCCGCCGCCGGCATCGACGAGTACAAGGTCTACCGCCGGCTCGACGGCTCCTCCACCATCTACCTCCAGACCACCACCACGAGCCTCGCCTACACCCAGAGCAAGCCGAGCAAGGGTGCGACCTACTACGTGCGGGCCTACGACAACAATGGCCGGACGGCGAAGTCTCCGGAGATCCGCTACGACGTCATCCTGAAGGCGCCGACGGATCTCTCCCTGAGCCAGGGCTCCACCAGCGTGACCCTCCGCTGGTCCCCCGCCACGTCCTCCGGCGGCGTCGACGAGTACCGCGTCTACCGCCAGCTCGACGGATCCTCCACCGTCTACTACCAGGGAAGCACGACGGGCCTCTCCTACACCCAGAGCAAGCCGAGCAAGGGCGCCACCTACTACATCCGGGCCGTGGATAACGGCGGGCAGACCGCCAAGTCCAACACCGTGAGGCTCAAGGCCATCACCGCTCCGACGAACCTCACCCTCAGCAAGACCACCACCTCGGTGGTGCTGAACTGGGACGCCGGAACCGCCCTCGCCGGAGTCAAGGAGTACCGGATCTACCGCCGCCTCAGCACCTCTTCCACCATCTACCTCCAGGCAACGACCACTGGCCTCTCCTACACCCAGGCCAGGCCCAGCAGCAACGCCACCTACTACGTGAGGACCGTGGACCGGCCAGGAGCGACGGCGAAGTCCGCGGAGGTCCTGTTCATCCGGTGAGTGGAGGGTCTTTAACCTAAGAGCTCGCCCCTCGTTCCGAAGGTCTTGATGCTCCGGCGGAGGTTGTGCGAAGTACAGAGGATCCGGATGTTGTCTGCGGTCCGGTCTCCGCCGAGGGAGAAGGGGTTGATGTGGTCCCACTGGAGGTTTCTTCGTTCTTTGCAGCGAGTGCCGTCTTTGGTCTTGTGCTCGCACTGGTTTTTTGAACGTCCGAAAATTTCTCGACGGACGGAGACGGGAAGGTAGCGGGTCGGTTTAGAAGAGATCGGCTTAGTGGTCTGTTTGGTATCACGCTTTAGCTCGATTTCTCTGAGCTTCTCATCGATCAATGCTTCCAGAATCTCAGCTTCGTGCATTTCGCCCCAGGATGCTTGGAGTTTTTTGATTTTCTCCTGTAGTTTGATGCCTATGATGAGCTTCTTGTCTTTCGGTTCCTGAGGTTTGAACTCCTCTTTTAACTTTCTGTTGCTCAGGTCCTCAGCTTTCTTAAGGGCTTCGGCGACCTTTTCTGGTTCTTTCTGAATGCCATTGTCTTGAATGTATCCTTGAAGCAAGGAAGCATTCGATAGGGAGAGCTGACCAGCTTCAATCTTCTCCGCAGCCGCCGGGACAGTCTTCAGTAGTCTCATTGCTTGAATTCTGGTCCAAGCTTCGCTCTCTGAGTACCCAAGCTCAGCGTCCATGTACTTAGACAGAGTCGAATGCCCAAAGTCTACAAAGAGCTTTCGCCTTGAGACTTCCTGCAGATGTTTTAACAGATTCACCGTGGTTGTCTTCTCAGCTTTTGATGCTCGGATTGTTTCGCTATGGAGGATCTTGTCGTTGAAGCTTTGAATATTCATGTCTTTTCCCTGAGGTTGAAATTTGAAGTAATCTACCACAGGTTTTGAGAGGGAAATTCCTCTCCCGAGAGTCGACGAGGAAGCATTTTAGACGTGAGGATGAGTCCGGAGTTGGACGAACTCTAGTACCCTTTCCTGGGTCGGAAGATTGAGCGGGAGGATTAGTTTACCGGATGCTTGGAAGAGTAGTTCAGTAATCGAGAAGACACCATTTTCCAGAGAAAACAAATTACTTTCACCACCCAAATATATCTCACAATCGAAACCTGGGATCACTCCAACCCAAGTTGAAGCATCTGGAGCTTACTGCCGATCTGCTTAAGAATTTTCGGGCGTCCAAAAATCAACCGAACCCATACCCTCCGCAGTTCCTTCAGCCGTTAGAGTCGACAATACTCGTTTGTCCAGAAGAACCAATCCGAATTCCAGGACGTCCGAAAACCAAGTCTCGGACGTCCCAGTCTCCCCCGGCCCCTAGAACCCGCTGTACTTCGCGTCCAGCACGTTCACGTCCCCGGTCCCAGCGACGTGGATGGTGTCGTTGCGTTCGTAGGCCACACCCATGGAGGTGATCTGGTACTTCACCATCAGGAGGATGCCGGCGTTCGGGTTGGCGACGGTTCCGTGGTTCATGACGTTCCCGACCTTCATGAGCATGTTCACGTTCCAGCCGAAGGAGGTCTTGATCTCGCTCGGGACGACCATGACGTTGGTGAGGTAGCGGCCCTTGCCGTTGAACGTTCCGCCGTGGGAGTAGATCACCCGGTACTTGACGGTGACCACGACCTTGCCGGAGATGTTCTTGATGATCGCCATGTAGGTCTTGGACTGCGGGATGGAGAAGTTCTCGAGCTCGAAGGGAGAGACCATCTGGCTGGTGGCGCGGTCGTAGGGGACCACGCTGATCGGCGCGTACTCGGTAGTGTTCGTCGGCTTGCTCCGCTGAACCAGGTCGTAGATCGCTTCCCCGAGGGCCACGATCTCGCGGCCGACGGCGACCACCCTTCCGACCTGGCCGATGCCGTCGCGGTGGTAGCCGCCGTAGTAGCCGCCCTCGTAGGAGCCGCTACCGCTGCCGCTCTCGAGCCCCGGCTTCACCGGAATGGTTCCGTCCAAGGTCCCCTCGAGCTCGGTGGCCTTTTCCACGTAGCCCTTGCCCAGGTGGTGTTCGGTGTGTTCGGTCGCGGCGAATATGTTGGTTGAGAGTAAGAAGGTTGCTAGCAGTAGAAATCGTTTCATCGAATACTCCTCTATGAGTGTGTTCAAACAGAATTGGATGAATCACAGGAGTATTTTTATCAACCACAATCGGCGTTCGGTCAATCAAACAGAATGCCAAGTAAGCAAATGTTACGAAATCATACTAATACGTAACATTAGCTTAGCTTAACAATCTATGAAGAAAGAAGGACGAATGACGCTTAACGGCACGGAGGAATAACAAATCTCTGTGCCACGAAACCGTTCTCATCGATCTGGAGAGCAAACAGCATCGGGGCCCGGTCTCTGCTTCCCAGATAAACTTTGCCGTGGGAGAGCGCCGGATCGTAGTCAATGTTCAACAGCTCTCTGAGCGCAGTGCCTGGGTTGCCGGAGTAGCAGACCGGGTCGCCGTTTCGGTTGAACCGGAGCTGGCCCGCATGGGCAGTGGAGAAGACTAGAAGCGCTGACGCTAGAACCAGAAGTTTCATGGAGGTCTCCTTAGAGTTGAGGAGGACCTTATAGACTCACGGACCTTGAATTTCAACAGGCCTGTAAAAAGGAAGGGCCGCCGGAGTCCCGGCGGCGCCGTTGCTTGCGATTAGGCGTT
>SXUH01000143.1 GCA_005791855.1 Bdellovibrionales bacterium | reverse complement strand
CTCCGGAAGGACATCGCCCGGAAGGGCGCCGCCGACCGGATCGTCGAGAAGACCTGCTCGTTCTAGAACCGCAGCCCGGTCACCGGACAGACAAACTCCTCCAGGTTCTTCCGGAACTGGTCCTCGAAGTCTTTGAGCGGAACCCGGGCGAGCTCGGAGAACCTCGACTTCTTGATCTCCGCCATCACGTCGAAGGCGATGTCGGCCTCGAGGGTCTCGAGGCCCCGCGGGAGGCTTCCGATCAGGCCCCGGAACGCGCGGGCGTAGCCGAAGGCCAGGTCCTGCCGCTTGTATCCCTCGAAGAGGGCGATCACGATCTCGCCCTTCTCTTCGAGGGTCAGCTTCGGAGACTTCCCGAGCGTCTCGCCCCAGCGATCCATGAAGGGGCCAACGGGGATGAGGAACTCGTGGGACCGCCGAAGGCACCGGGGCTGCCGCATGGACATGTGCCGGTGGTTCTCCACGGAGAGGAAGGCCTTGTTCACCTGGCCGGCGAAGGCGAGGATCTTGGAATAGTTTTCGTTCGGGACGTGGCCCAGCTTGTAGATCCGGCGGCGGAACGGATCGTCCTCGGGCATCTCCCACTGGTCGATCACCCGGTCGAGGTCTCCGAAGTTGTGGGCCATGAGCGCGGCGGACCGGAGGAAGTTGATGTGGTCGCGGCCCTTCTGGAGCTCGAGGAGGAGCTTCTCCTCCTTGTCGACCTCCGCGAGGATCACGTCGGCGATCTCCTCGGCGAGCTCCGTCTTCTTGTGCTTCACCACCGCGCAGTACGCGCCGATGGCCACGCTCAGCCAGGTGCCTTCGTGGGTGCTCATCACCTGGCCCGTGGCGAGGTTGTAGGCCTTCCGGTTGGTCACCGGCTCGTAGTCCCAGAGCCAGGCGTCGATGGTGATCCTCGCCATCTTCTCCAGGTACCTCTGGATCTCCTTGTGCTTCCAGAGGCCCTCGCGGATCTGGTTGTCCACGTTGGTCGGGACGAAGGTCCCCGCGGTCGCCCAGTGCGCAGACATGCAGAGGTAGAAGTACTCGGCGAGGTTCAGGTGCTTGAGGGCGTTCAGGTTCTTCTTGTAGAAGACGAGCTTCTGGAGGTAGCCGAGGTAGGGAGCGTCGGTGCTGACTTCGCCCTTGAAGATGAAGGGTGCCGTGTTCTCCACGTCTTTGAGTAAGAGGTTCGGTGCGATCCCGCTGAGCTCGAGGTCAGAGCGGAGGACTTTCTTGGCCATGGTCCTGGGTTTGTATCACTTTAGGATTTCTTAGTAAACTCGGCTTCGATGGCGTCGTCTTTTTTGATCACCGGCTTCGGTGGACTCCGGTCGGGTTCCGGAGACTGGAACGGCCCGCCGGCGCCGGAGGGGTAGGTCTTGAAGACGAACCTCTTCCTCCCCGCGAGCCCCTTCTTCTCCAGCACCTCTCCGCTCAGGGCGACGACCCAGCTGACCCCGACGAGGATCGGGTTGGTGTGGTAGTAGGTCACGGTCGCGAGCGCCGCCACCAGGACGCGAGGGCAGAAGACGAGGCCGATCCACCAGAAGAGGCCCCCGGAGGGAACGCTCGAAAAGAGGAGTGTCAGCCGGGGGAAGAAGGTGACGAAGGCGAGGAAGAGGACCCCGTGGTTAGAGAAGAAGTTCCCCGCGGGAGCTGCTCCCTGGGGAGTGTTCTCCATCACGTCGAACATCACCGAGAGGGCCACGAGGACTATCGCAAATGCTTTCATAGGAGATAGATACTGTGACCCGGGCGGAGCTGTAAAGTCAAATCACCGGCGGCAGCGGAGGTTCGTCGGCTGGACCCGGATCCCGCGGCAGCTGTTGCGGGAGATCCGACCGAGCTGCCACTCCCCGCTCATCACCTTCGCGGTCAGGGCCACGAAGAGCGGCGTGAGCTCTTTCTGGATCGCGGAGGTCACCGTGTACGGCTTGTTCGCGTTCCCGTCGCCGTAGCCGCGGCCACACATCTCGTAGGCGAAGGCCGCCTGCGGATGGAGTCTCTCCTCGAGCATGCGGTAGAGGCCCGCGAGCATCCCCGTGCGATCTTCCCCAGCGGTACAGTGGAAGAAGACCTTCCCGTTGACTCTCTTCACCGCGGTGATGATGTTCAGGGCATCCACCACTTGCACGCAGGCCTCTTCCATGGACGGGTATTCCTTCCACCGGAACGGGATGTGGTGGCCGCGGATGCCGAGCCGGCGCAGGTCCTGGAGCTCCTGGTTCACCTCGTCCTTCACCTGGTTCTTGAACAGGATCACGTCGGTGATGCCGATGTGGGCGAGCTCGTCGACGAGCTGCTTCGGCTCCCGGCCGCGGAAGATGTTTCCGTGCCGATCGACCTGGTGGGAGTTCGGGATGGTGAGCCCGGAGACCGCGAAGGCGTGGAGGTTAACGGAAAGGACTAAGAGGGATAGGATGATTTTTTTCATGCACCGTTTTTATAAGTAAAACGGCTATCCGTAAAAGATATAGATCTTCTAGTGTCTATCCAATTACTAGATCATTCGAAGATCAGAGCGTCCCGCTTCCTGGCCAGGCGACAGACGGAGTTGATGAGCCCCACGTGGCTGTAGGTCTGCGGGAAGTTCCCCCACTGGCCGCCGTCGTGGGAGCTCAGGTCTTCGCTCAGAAGTCCCACGTGGTTGGCGTGGACGATGATGTTCTTGAGCGTCTTCTCCGCATCTTCGAGGTACCCCATGCACACCAGCGATTCGATGTACCAGTAGGTGCAGATGAGGAAGGTGGCGTGGGTGTCACCGAAGTCGTCGGGGGCCTTGTACCGGTACATCATGCCCTCTTCGGAGAGGAGCTCCTTCTCCAGCCGCTTGAAGTGCTTCAGGGTCCGCGGGTTATCCGCCGTCAGGTAGTTGAGGGTGATGAGGAGGAAGGCGCTCGCGTCGTAGTACGTGAGCGTCTGGTCACTCATGTAGCACTCGGCCTTCGGGTCCCAGCACTTTTCGATGTTCACCGTCGCGTGCTCGAGGATCCGCGTGGCGAGGTCTTCGAGGTCGTGGTCCTTGTAGTGGCGGGCGATCTTGAGCCCCGCCTTCGCGCCCGCCCAGTGGAAGATGTAGGTCTCGACGTGCTTCTGCCGCTTCCCTCTGAACTCCCAGATCCCCGCGTCCGGTTCGTCCATCCGCACTTCGATCTCCTTCAGGAGTGTCGTGATCGTCTCCAGCGAGAGCATCTGCTCCCGGTGGATGATCCGCTCGTCCATGTAGAGGGGGAGGAGGCTCAGGATCACCTGGCCGAAGGAGTCGTACTGCTTCTGGTAGTAGGCCGCGTTCCCCACGCGGACGGGGCCGTTCCCCTGGTACCCTTTGAGGGGAACCTCCCGCTCCGGCATCTCCGCCTCTCCATTGATCCGGTAGACCGGCTGGAGGTGGGCGATGTCGTAGAGGATGTTGTGGATGAAGTGGAGGTACTTCTCCGCTTCCTCGAAGTGGCCGAGGCTGTTGAG
>SXUH01000015.1 GCA_005791855.1 Bdellovibrionales bacterium | reverse complement strand
GACCTGCGTCCGCGACTACGTCCACGTCGTCGACCTGGCCCGGGCGCACGTCCTCGCCATCGAGGCCCTGAGCGAAGGTGACCGGCGGGTCTACAACCTCGGAAGCGAAAGCGGTTTCTCCGTGAGGGAAGTGATCGAGGCTTGCCGGAAGGTCACGGGGGTCGACTTCGGAGCGGTCGAAGAAGCGCGAAGGCCCGGAGACCCGGCGATCCTCGTGGCGAGCAGCCGGAAGATCCGGAAGGAACTCAAGTGGGAACCACTCTATCCGTCCATCGAAACCATCGTCCACCACGCCTGGAGGTGGCACTCCAATCACCCGCACGGGTACTCGACTCAAGCTCCGACCTCGGAACATTCTTTGAGCTGAACACGCAGCAGCAAAGATGGCTATTTCATTTCTATAGTCAAAGCTCCTCCTGAAATTTAAAATTTAATTCTTCACGAATTAAGGAGAAGCCATGGGCCTCATTCTCAAGCAGCTGTTTGCCTTCATCAAGCTCCTCAACTCCGACACGGGAAGCATCTCCCTCGCCCTGGGGATGACCTGCGGCTTCATCCTCGGGATGACCCCGGTCCTCTCCCTCCACAGCCTGCTCGTCTTCCTCATCCTCTTCTTCTTCCGGATCCAGATCGGCGCGGCCCTCGTGACGGCCTTCTTCTTCAAGTTCATCGCCTTCCTCCTCGACCCCCTCTTCCACTACGTCGGGAGCCAGGTCCTCGAGCTCGAGTCCCTGAAGGGACTCTTCACCCAGCTCTACAACATGCCCATCATCCCCTACACCCGGTTCAACAACTCCATCGTCATGGGGTCCGCGGTGATCACCTTCGCCCTCTCCCCGGTCGTCTTCCTCCTCTCCCGTTACTTCATCAAGAAGTACCGGGAGATCGTCGTGGCGCGGTTCAAGACGACGAAGTTCTGGAAGGCCATCGAGGCGACGAAGTTTTACCAGTGGTATTACAAATACGATCAGTACAAGTGGAACTAAGCGGAGATCACCATGTCAGACACTAGAGAAGCTACGACCCCAGCAGGAGCTCCGACGCCGCCGAAGCGCAAGGGCCCGATCCGCTACGAGGCGATCCTCCCGGTGCTGGTCATCTCCCTGCTCACCTTCGTCTACTTCAGCTACTACTTCGACCACCACCTGAAGAAGGTCGTCGAGTACGTCGGGACCCAGGCCAACGGCGCCGAGGTCAACGTCGACTCCATCAACACGAGCTTCCTCCGCGGCTCCTTCGACCTGAACCGCCTCCAGGTGACGGACAAGGCCAGGCCCGCGCAGAACATCCTCGAGGTCGGGAACATGCACTTCCAGTACCTCTGGGACGCCCTCCTCCGGATGAAGTTCGTGGTCGAGGACGCGAGCATCACCAACATCCAGCTGAAGAAGCCCCGGACCTCCCCGGGCTACGTCCTCCCGCCGGAGCCGGCCAGGCCCAGCAAGCTCACCATGATCCAGAACGAGGTCATGGCCCAGGTGAAGAACAAGTACGGCGCCAACATGCTCGGCGACGTCATCGCCATCCTCGAGGGCGGGGACTACAAGGACCAGATCCAGAAGATCCGCGAGACCCTGAAGAGCGAGGCCCGGGTCCAGACCATGCTCACCGACGTGAAGACCAAGCGAGAATTCTGGGACGGCCGGATCAAGGAGCTCTCCGACACCTCCAAGCTCAAGCAGGTGGAGACCGAGGTCCAGTCGATCTCCAAGTCCCGCGGCGTGGTCGAGCAGGCCGCCGGCGTGAAGAAGCTCACCGACCTCCTGAAGGACGTGCAGAAGCAGTACAAGGACGTCCAGGACGCGACGAAGAAGCTCCAGTCCGAGGTCGAGGCCGTGGCGAAGTACCCGCAGGAGCTCCAGCAGCTCGTGACCGAAGACATCAACTCCCTCAAGAACCGCTTCTCCGTCCCGGAGCTCGACTTCAAGGACATGGCGATGCACCTCTTCGCGGGCCAGTTCGCGGGCTACATCGCGGACGCGCGGAAGTACCAGGCCCTGGCCAAGCAGTACATCCCGGAGAAGAAGGAGAAGCCGGAGGAGATCGTCCCCAAGAAGCGCTCCGAAGGGAAGAACTACCAGTTCCCCATCACCACCGGCTACCCGCTCTTCTGGCTCAAGCGCGCGGCCATCAGCTCCAAGGGCACCGCGGACTCCTACTCCGGCGACGTCTCCGGGGAGCTCACCGACGTCACCACCTCCCCCAAGGACATCAAGAACCCGCTGGTCCTCGACCTGAACGGGAACTTCCCGGCGGCGAAGATGAGCGGCGTGAAGGCGACCATCACCCTGGATCACCGGCGCGAGGTCGGGAAGCAGTCGGCCCTCCTCCAGGTGAACTCCTTCGTGGTCCCCGAGCGGCTCTTCGTGGACGACGAGAAGCTCAAGTTCGGCTTCAAGAACGCCATCGGGTCCTCCACCATCAACGCCACGCTCGAGCGGGAGAACGTGACCATGTCCTGGAACTCGGCCCTGAGCAAGCCGACCTTCCTCGTCGAGACCCAGAACAAGCTCGCCCGGGAGATGCTCAGTAACATCGTCAACAACATCCCGGTGATCTTCATCAACGGCTCCGCCGCCGGCACCTTCTCCGACCTCAAGCTCAAGCTCGTCTCCAACCTCGGCGACGAGATCGGCTCCGGGTTCAAGCGGGAGATCGGCCTGAAGCTCGACGAGGCCCAGAATAAGATCTCGGCCCTGGTGGACGAGAAGATCAACCAGCCGAAGGCCCAGCTCCTGTCCGAGCTCGGCGGGAACACGAAGAACCTCTCCCAGCTCGGGAACCTCCAGGAGCTCTACAAGAAGAACGAGGACCGGATCAAGGAAGAGATCGCCAAGCTCAAGGCCGGCGGCACGTCCAAGGCCCTCGACGACATCAAGAGCAAGGGCAAGAACATCTTCAAAGGGATTAAGTTCTAGCTCGAGGTCGAAGCCGGTGCCACGGGAGATCTGCGGCACCGGCCGGTTTCAGACTAGTATCTAACCAGCTTCCTCAGCGCTTCCACCACGTCGCTCGTCTGCGGAAGGATGACTTCTTCCAGGTCCGGGCAGTAGGCGACGTGCGTGTCCTTCGAGGCCACGCGCAGGATCGGCGCATCCAGGTACTCGAAGCACTCTTCGTTCACCCGGGCCGCGATCTCGCCGGCGTAGCCGGAGGTCTTGTGCTCCTCGTGGCAGATCAGGAGCCGGTGGGTCTTCTTCAGGGACTTCTTCACGGCTTCGAAGTCAAACGGAGCGATGGTCCGGGCGTCGAGGATCTCCACCGAGTACCCTTCCTTCTCGAGCTCCTTGGCGGCCTCGACGGTCTTCTGGACGAGGGCCCCCCAGCACACCACGGTGGCGTGGGTCCCTTCCTTCACCATCCGGGCCTTCCCGAACGGGATCATGTAGTCCTCGCCCGGATCCGCGCAGCGGTTGTAGCCCTGGTAGTAGAGGTGCTTGTGCTCGAGGAACATCACCGGGTCGTCACAGCGGATCGCCGTCCGGAGGAGGCCAATGGCGTCCAGGGCGTTCGACGGGTAGACCACGCGGATCCCCGGGTTGTGGGTGAAGAGAGATTCGCCGGACTGGGAATGGTACATGGCCCCGCCGCGCAGGTAACCGCCGATCGGAACTCGGACCACCATCGGGCACTTGAAGTCGCCGCCGGAGCGGTAGCGGGTGGTCGCCATTTCATTCTTCAGCTGCATGTACGCGGTCCAGATGTAGTCGAAGAACTGGATCTCCACCACGGGCTTGAGCCCGCGCATCGCCATGCCGATGGCGCGGCCAATGATGTTGGCTTCGGCCAGCGGGGAGTTGAAGACCTGCCCGGGCTTGGCGGCTTTCTGCACGCCGTGGGTGACCTTGAACACTCCGCCCTTCCCCTTGAGCTCCGGGTTGTCGTACTTTTCGACTTCCGTGAAGTCGGCGACGTCTTCGCCGAAGACCATCATGAGAGGGTTCTTCTTGATCTCCGACTTCAGCGTCAGGTTGATGGCCGAGGCCAGGGGGATGTCATCCTTCCCGGAGAACTTCGGAGCGGTGTCGAAGTCCGAAGACGTCGGGTCGACGTCCGGAGAATAGAGGTGATCGGTGTAGGTGGACTTCGCGGGCCAGGCGGTCGCGATCGCGCGGTTCATGGCGTCGCGGACTTCCGCGGAGGCCTCGTCGAGGATGGCCTTCACTTCGTCGGAGGTGAGGAGGCCCGTTTCGGTGAGGAACTTCGGAAACGAGTTGAAGACGTCGCGGGCCGATTCGTCGGCGAGGTCGTCCTTGGTTCGGTAGAAGGAATGGTCGTCGGAGAGCGAGTGCGAGTACGGTCTGGTCACGGTGGCGTGGACCAGGGCCGGGCCGTTCCCGGCGCGCAGGTACTTCTCCGCTTCCACCATGGTGTCGTAGGAATCGATCGGACAGTTCCCGTCGCAGGTGAAGATCTTGAGTCCGGGGAAGTTCGCCAGGGCCTTGGAGATCGAGCCTCCGGGGGTCTGGACGGACACCGGAACGGAGATGGCGTAGCCGTTGTCTTCCACCATGAAGAGCACCGGGTACTTGTTCACGCAGGCGGTGGTGATCCCTTCCCAGAACTCACCCTGGGACGTCGTCCCGTCGCCGCAGGAGGTGTAGACGATTTCCTGCTCGTGGTAGACCGGAGAATCCTTGAGCTTCATCTTCCGCAGATGGAGGCCCGCCTCCGCCATCCCGACGGCCTGGAGAAACTGGGTCCCCGTGCAGGATGACTTCGAGACGATGTTGAGCTTCACGTTCCCCCAGTGGGCCGGCATCTGCCGTCCGTGGGAAGCGGTGTCGCCGGTGTTTCCGTTGGCCTGGCAGAGCATCTCGTAGGGAGTGACCCCGAGGCCAAGGCAGAGGGCCCGGTCCCGGTAGTACGGGATGAAGTAGTCGTGCTTCGGCTTGAGGACCCGCGCCGCCGCCGAGAGGATTCCCTCGTGGCCCGCGCCGGAGATCTGGAAGAAGGCCTTGTTCTGCTTCTTCATGGAGATCTCGGCGTCGTCCGTCTTCCGGGAGAGGTAGATGTTCTTCATGAACCACTTGAGGTCCGCCTTGCTGAGCTTGTGCTTCTTGATCAGCTCGAGCTTCTTGTCGTAGCGAGGATTCGATTTCGGATTCACTTCGGTAGCCTCTGTTTTTTCAGGTGTATTAATGCGCATAATTAGTCCTTGGAATTAGTCAGCACATCTTACCGAAGGCCGGTCAGAAAATCCACTTTTCTAGAGGAGGTGGGTCATTTCTCTACGTGTTGATGCCGGTACAGATTCGCCATGTAGACGCCGTCGGCCCGCACGGAAAAGTAGAGGATTTGGTTACCTTCTGGAATTGCTACGGAAAACTCCCAGGTGCCACTCCCCGTGCGGCGCAAGGCCTCGATGGTACAGTCGCCGCTCGGGAGGATCTCCGGGAGGTTCGACAGCTCCAGCGGCTGGCCTCTCTCGTCCGCGACCCGGAGCTTGAAGTCCAGTTTATTTCCCTGGGACTTTTTAAGCTCGAGCTTCGAGTACGTTTCGGACGCCCAGTGGTTGTTGAGCTTGAGCTTCTCCTGCAGACCCTTACCCTTGATGAAGAAGTTGACCGTGAGCGCGGGGGCGCCGATCTCCTGGAGGATGGTGAGGTAGTAGTGGCCCCGCATGCGCCGGGAGGAGGTGTACGGGACGAGCTTACCCTTCTGGTCCTTGATGGTGAGGTCCGCGGGCTCGAAGTCCACGGTGAGGCCACCCCCGTCCTTGGCCACGAGGTAGAGGTGGTGCTCGAGGTTCTTCCCGATGCTATCCGGGGAATTGAACTGGATCCTACTCTTCGCCGGATCCACGTCGCCGAGGACGATGAGCTCCTCCGAGGCAAGGTCCCGCGATCGCTCGCTGGCGCAAGCACAGACCAATAAGAGAAGCGGAATGAGAAGGATTCTCATACCCGAGCTCTTCGGTAGGCAGGGGTCGAAAGTTGACTAAATTTTAGGGAGAAAGGGGCCAGTTACCTGGCCCCTTGAAATGTTATTTCAATGATTTAACAGCTTCGAACGCGTCGACGATGGTACCGTAGGTTGAAAGCGAGCTAAACAGGACCGGCGTCTCCGTGCCCGGGACGTTCACCTTCAGCTTCGGATACCGGCGGGAGGTATCGATGAGGAGCGATCGCACGGCGTCCGCTTCCATCCCCGAATCGTAGGAGAGCACGAGGGCGGCCACCCCGGCGACCACCGGAGACGCCATGGAGGTTCCCGAGTAGGTGTCGTACTTGTTGTCCGGGATCGCGGAGAGGATGTCCACGCCCGGGGCGAAGAAGTCCACGCTCTTCTTCCCGAAGTTCGAGAAGTCCGCCGGAAGGCTCAGGCCCTTCTCGAAGGAAGACGCTCCGATCTCGAGCCAGTTCTTGAACTCTCTGTTCTCCTTCCGATCGACCCGGTTCGGGTAGCTCGGGGCGACGTCGTTGTCCTTGTTATCGTTCCCGGCCGCGTGGACCATCAGAACACCGTTGGCCTCCGCGTACCTCACGGCATCGTCGACGATCTTCTTGTTGGGAGAGAACGCCTTCCCGAAGCTCATGTTGATGATCTTCGCTCCGTTATCCACGGCGTAGCGGATCCCGTTGGCGACGTCCTTATCCCGCTCGTCACCGTTGGGCACAACCCGCACGGCCATGATCTTCACCTTCGTCGCCACACCCTTGATCCCGAGGGAGTTCTCCCGCAGGGCCGCGATGATCCCGGCCACGTGGGTCCCGTGGGAAGAGTCCGGGCCGATGACGTCGTTGTTCCCGTAGCTCTTCTCCGTCTGGTCCGTCTGGTTGTCACCGACGATCGGCCGCGGGTCGAAGGCTTCGTTGTAGTTAAACTTCAGCTGGCCCGAGTAGTAGTCCAGCACCCGATTGATGCGCGCGAGGTTGTAGCCGTTGGTGAGGAGCTTCAGCATGGTGTCCTTCGCCGCGAGCACGGTCGCGTCGGTGCTGGTGAGGGCCCGGACCGTTTCCTCCGTGATGGTGGTGAGGCCCGCGCCCTTCAGGACGGCTTCGCTCTTCTTGTAAACGGTTAGGTATTCGGTGTACATCGCCACGACCTTCTTCGCCTGGGCGACGTTGGTGTCGACGATCGTCTTGAGCTTCTGGAGGTACTCGGCCTGGGCCGGAGTGAGCTCTTCGCCGAGCTCCTGGACCCGCGCCTGGAGCTTCTTCATCCGCACCACTTCCCTCGTGACCTCGAGGGTGTCGTCGTCGACCTGTGCGGCGGTGTCGCCCTTGATCAGGCGGACGCCGTTGGGAAGGCTCGCGTCCTTCTCGATCTTCGCCATGCCCTTGGCACCTCCGATGAAGTTCCAGCCGAAGACGTCGTCCACGTACCCGTT
>SXUH01000142.1 GCA_005791855.1 Bdellovibrionales bacterium | reverse complement strand
TAAGCGTTCTGACCTCCATATCCTTCGTAAACTTTGGCACATTTCCTGCGGATCTTTAGGTCTTTTCATGTACTTACGTTCTTCAGAGAGTAAAGAATTTTGGGCTATCTCTATTTTATGCATTGCAATAGCTGGGTTTCTCGTAGACCTCGTTAGAAACAGGGTTAAGCCAATCAACGCTCTTTTTATCAAAGTCCTTGGACCTATTATGCGTCGTTCTGAAAAGGATGGGGTAAGCGGATTACCGTTTTATGCGTTGGGAGCTTCTCTTTCCTTATTTTTCTTCCACCGGGACATCGCCATCATCTCTATTATGTTCCTGGTCTTCTCCGATCCGCTGTCTTCGTTCTTCGGAGTCCTCTACGGCAAGGATAAGATCATGCCGAACAAGTCCCTCCAGGGGGCCGTCGCCGGTTTCTTCACCTGCTACCTCATCACCCTCTTCTACACCATGAACACCGCCACCATCGGAACGCACATCCTGGTGTTCGCCATCATCTCCGGCGTGATCGGAGCTTCGTCGGAGCTGGTGTCTGCCTTCAACATCGACGACAACCTCACCATCCCGGTCCTCTCGGGCCTCGGGCTGACGTTGCTCAACGACTTCGTAACTGTATTCCCGTAGGGCCCTCAAGAAAAATTTTTACCGACTGAATCTTATCCGTCGCTTCGAAGCCCAGCCTTAAGATAGGCCTGGGCTTTTTAGTTTTCTTCCAAACCTGCCGATATCACTGACATCTCCATTTCTCCACAAGCAGGTTAATCATGCAAAAAGTAGCTACCCTCGGTCTCCTCCTTGCGATCGGCTCGTTCACGGGCTGCAGCCAGCAACCGAAGGAGACGATAAAAGAGAGGGGTACGATCCGGGTTCGGCTCCAGCCGGGGCCCGCGCAAGACCTCCAGCGGCTCGTGCTCTTCGAGGCGGAGAACGGGAACACCTACAAGATCGCTAACGTGTCGGAGGACGTGGCCCTGGATCCTGGTGGAGAGTACACGGCAGAGCTAGATGAGGAGAAGAACGTCGCCTACCTCGTTCCGCAGGAAGAGCCGGCCCCGTCGGTGACCGCGGAGGTCGATGATCGGAAGATCCTCGTCGTGAACATCAAGGTCCGCAGGGCCAACGGAGAGCTCCGGGAGTCACCGTGCTCTGGAGTCGAGGCGACGAATCCGCGTCACCACTCGGCCATATACGCCGGCGTCCGTCGCTCATACAACCTGACGTCGAACCAGAAAGCTGACTGGACCCACGAGTACGTCGACGTCGTCCTCGATGACGCTCCGGGGGTCCTGAGCTGTAACCTCGGCACGGCACTCCTCGAAAACCCTCTCGGCAACGCCCTCATCTCCCGGGCGATCGCGAAGCTCGGTTCCATGAACTTCGATTACACGGATCCGCAGTATGTGACGACCGTCTTCCAGCTCCCGCTCCTCGGGCCGGACTTCGGCATCCACCCCAACGGGTTTGACTGCGTGATGACCAACCTCGTTCCGAATCCTCTCTTCGATAACCCGACGAACCGGCTCACATCCTGGACCGTCGAGGGAGGAGTTACGGCGACGGGGGTACCGATGTCGCTCGAACCTGGCGCGGCAACTGTGGGTGCGGCCAAGCTCCCTTCCGCCGGGGACGCTCTCGTGAGTGCACCGATCGCCATGGCTCACCCTCTCCTCGGTTCCGCGACCGACGGAGGAACGGATGTCTTCCACCACACCTCGGTGGAGTTCCGAGTGGCGAACCCCGGGGAAGCCGTGACCTTCCAGCTCTACGTCCGTCACGGTGGAACGGACCGGCCCATCGGACCGGCTAAGACCGCGACGACCACGAGCTTCGATCCGAACGCCCCACACACCGCCGGCTTCCAGCCCTCTCAGGTTGGCCTGCCGGCGGAAGGGAAGATTGTCTTGAAACGGATCTCCGGAACCGGGACTCTCTACCTGCGGAACCTAATCGTCAAGCCACACGCGGGTTTCGGCTGGGGCGGTGTAGGGATGTTCGCAGGAGAGACCTTCATCCGGGCCAGCGCCTGCAGCAACGGCGGGTACATCTCCCATGAGATCGGCCACACCCTTTCCCTTATGCACGCCTCCTTTGGTCCGGGGCCACAGAACGAGTACGCAGACGCGTCCTGTACCATGGGCGTGGATGGACGGCTTCGGAACTTCAATGCCCCCCACCTGCTATCCCTCCGGCGAAGCAACGGCTGGCAGAGCGCGGGTGACACGGACGTCGAGGTCATCAGCGCCGACGGTGTCTACCGGAAGCTCGTCGCTCCTCTCTATTCGGCGAACCTCCCGACCGGGCAGAAGCGGACCATTGAAGTCCGCGGAGCTAGCCCGGACGCTTCGAATAACGTAAAAGCATTCTTCTTATCGGTCCGATCGGCTTCCGAGGAATACGGCGCGACCCTGCCGGCCAACCCACCTTACCTCTCGAATGTGAACATCCACAGTGCGACCCTCTCATCCTCTCTCGGAACCGTCCGGTCACATACTATGCTGGAGAAGCTCGCGGCGGTGAACGTTGAAGAAAGCTTCGTGGATAATAACAACAGACCGGTGAAGATCAAAGTCCTTAGCAGGACCGCAGACGTTGCCGAGGTTTGCATCCGGATCGGCACCGGGGTGCAAAGCAGCTGCGATAGCGTCGGGACAACCACGGGATCCACTTCGGGTGGAACCACGAGTGGTGGTACAGCGACCGGTGGAACTGCTACTGGAGGCACAGCTACTGGAGGCACAGCTACCGGTGGATCCACTACGGGTGGAACAACCACTGGCGGAACCACTTCAGGGGGGACCACTGGAAGTACGACCGGCGGTACGAATTTAAATTCTAAGAACGTTGCTCTCGCTTCCGAAGGAGCGGTCGCCTCCGCCTCTTCTACGACGCCAGGCCTTTCCGCAGACCTGGCCATCGACGGCTCCCAGGTCTGGGGTACGGTGGGCGCCTGGAAGGATTCGACTCCGAACTCGGACGACTGGCTGCAGGTCGACTTCCAGGGAAGTAAGCAGATCAACAAGATCGTCGTCTACGGCGTGCGGGACGATTACACCAACCCGGCGGCCCCGTCGGACGCGACCCCCGGAAGCCTCTACCACTTGATTAATTTTTCCGTCCAGTACTGGACCGGGTCGCAGTGGAGCCAGGTGCCGAACGCGAACGTGGTTAGCAACACGTTGGTGAAGCGGACCTTCAGCTTCCCGGCGATCGAAACAAGCCGGATCCGAGTCGTGATGACCAGCGGAGCCGGTGGGTACAGTCGGATCGCCGAGCTCGAGGCCTGGACCTCGGGAGGAACAGGTGGAACGACAACCGGCGGAGCCACTGGGGGCACAGTGGGCGGGACCGCCGGAGGAACGTCCGGCGGAGAAGCGAACGTGGCTTCCTCCGCCGAAGGAGCAGAAGCCTTCGCTTCATCTTCGTTCGCCGGTGGGATCAATGACCCACGACTAGCGATCGACGGCGTCCTAACCTACGCGAGCTCGGGAACTTGGAAGGATGCCACCGTTGGACTCTGGCCAGACGCTCTCGAAGTCCGCTTCAACGGAGGTGCGAAGCGAATCCACCGCATCGTGGTCTACGGTGTCCGCGACGACTTCCTCACTTCCGCCGATCCCACCACCCAGACCGTCGGAACGTTGTACACGCTCCAGAAGTTCAACGTCCAGTACTGGTCCGGTACGGCCTGGGTGACGGTTCCGAACGGGGCGGTCGACGGGAATAATAAGGTCATGACCGTGTTCCAGTTCCCGGCGGTGGACACACCGAAGATCCGGGTCGAGGTGCTCCGGGCCGCGGACGGCTTCAGCCGGATCGTGGAGCTCGAAGCCTGGGCATCGGAGTAGTAAAGTATAACCGCCCGATGGGCTTCATGGTAACCGCGCGCCTCACCTCGGCCGATAAGTCGGTTGGGGTGGGGCCCTCTCCTTTGCGAAACTCCCCTAATCGTACAGGCTCGGGACCAACTAAATCCGTGTTTCTGCTGCGTCCTTCTCTGGAGTGCCAAGATTCCGAGGTACCCTACAGGGCCTAACCCTCTGAAGGTTGGCGGCGATCCCGGCAGGCCCTATAATGGATCTATGAAATACATTCTCCTCTTCGCCATGATCCTCCCGCTCCACGCCCTGACGTTCGTACCCGTGAAGGGTACGGGCTTCGCCCAGAAGGGGAAGTCTAAGAATACCCTCATCGCGAAGAGAGCGACGAAAGGTAAGAGCCGGTTCTGGCGAGTCTGCTAGTACCAGTTACTCCTTCACCACGAAGTTACAGATCTTCCCCGGCACGTAGATCTCCTTGACGATCGTCCCCGTGAGGTACTTGGCGATCTTCTCGTCGGCCTTGATGAGGGCGAAGAAGTTGTCCTTCGAGATGTCCCGGTCGACCTCGAAGGTCCCGCGGGTCTTCCCGTTGATCTGCACCGCCATGGTGATCATGTCGTCCTTGGCGAGGTTCACGTCGTACTCGGGCCACGTCTCGTAGGCGATGGACTGCTTGTGCCCGAGGTAGCTCCAGAGCTCTTCCCCGAGGTGGGGAGCGTACGGAGAGAGGACCAGGGCGAAGAGCTCGGCGGTCCTCCGGGAAACCTTCCCGGCCTTCGAGACGTGGTTCATGAAGATCATCATCTGGGCGATGCCGGTGTTGAACCGCATGTCCTCGATGTCCTCGGTGACCTTCTTCACCAGCTTGTGGACCTCCTTGACGGTGGCGGCGTCTTCGGTGCCGGCGTCGGTGTAGTTCTTCTCGTCGAAGAAGAAGCGGTGGGCGCGGGTGAGGAAGTTCGAGACCCCCTTCACGCCGTTCATCGACCAGGGCTTGGTCTTCTCGAGGGGGCCCATGAACATCTCGTAGAGGCGGAGCGTGTCCGCGCCGGACTCCTTGACGATCTGGTCCGGGTTGATCACGTTCCCGCGGGACTTGCTCATCTTCTCGCCGTCTTCCCCGAGGATCATCCCCTGGTTGACGAGTTTCTGGAACGGTTCCTTGGTGGAGACGAGGCCCAGGTCGTAGAGGACCTTGTGCCAGAAGCGGGAGTAGAGGAGGTGGAGGACCGCGTGCTCCGCTCCGCCGACGTAGAGGTCCACCGGCATCCAGTAGTTCTCGATCTTCGAGTTCCACGGCTCCCGGGGGTTCTTCGGATCGCAGAAGCGCAGGTAGTACCAGCAGGAGCCGGCCCACTGGGGCATGGTGTTGGTCTCCCGCTTCGCCTTCTTCCCGGTCTTCGGATCGGTGACGGTGAGCCACTCGTCGATGGTCGCGAGCGGAGACTCGCCGGTGCCGGAGGGTTCGTACCTCTCGACGTCCGGGAGCACCACCGGGAGCTCGCCCTCGTCCAGGCAGCGGACGGTGCCGTCGTCGAACTTCAGGATCGGGAAGGGCTCGCCCCAGTAGCGCTGCCGGGAGAAGAGCCAGTCGCGGAGCTTGTAGTTCACCTTCCTGGATCCGAGCTTCTTCTCCTCGAGCCAGGAGACCATCTTCTTGATCGCGTCGGCCTTCGAGAGGCCATCGAGGAAGCCGGAGTTCACGTGCTCGCCGTCGTCGGAGAAGGCGGCTTCCTGGACGTTTCCGCCCTTGACCACCTCGACGATGGGGAGGTCGAACTTCTTGGCGAACTCCCAGTCCCGCTCGTCGTGGGCCGGGACCGACATGATGGCCCCCGTGCCGTAGGTGTTTAGGACGTAGTCGGCGATGTACACCGGGATCCGGGCCCCGTTGGCCGGGTTGACGGCGTAGGCGCCGGTGAAGGCGCCGGATTTTTCCTTATTGAGTTCGGTCCGCTCGAGGTCGGACTTGAGCGCGGCCGCTTCGCGGTACCTGGCGATCTCCGCCGTGTGGGCCGCGGTGGTGATCTCGTCGACGAGCCGGTGCTCCGGCGCGAGCACCATGTAGGTGGCGCCGAAGAGGGTGTCGGGCCTCGAGGTGAAGACTTCGACCTCGCTCCCCGAGCCGTCGACCTTGAACCGGATGAGGGCGCCCTCGGACTTCCCGATCCACACCCGCTGCATCTCCTTCACCGACTCGGGCCAGTCGAGGAGGTCGAGGTCCTCGAGGAGGCGCTCGGCGTACTCCGTGATCCGGAGCATCCATTGCTTCATCGGCTTCCGGATGACCGGATGGCCGCCGACCTCCGACTTCCCGCCGACCACCTCTTCGTTGGCGAGGACGGTCTTGAGGTTCGGGCACCAGTTCACCATCATGTGCGACTCGTAGGCCAGGCCCTTGTTGTAGAGCTGGACGAAGATCCACTGGGTCCAGCGGTAGTAGTCGACGTCGCTCGTGGCGACCTCCCGGTCCCAGTCGTAGGAGAAGCCGAGGGACTTGAGCTGCCGCTTGAAGGTCTTGATGTTTTCCTTCGTGGTGAGGTTCGGGTGGATCCCGGTTTTGATCGCGTGGTTCTCGGCCGGGAGGCCGAAGGAGTCCCAGCCCATGGGGTGGAGGACGTTGAAGCCCTTCATCCGCTTGTAGCGGGCCATGATGTCGGTGGCGGTGTAGCCCTCCGGGTGGCCGACGTGCAAGCCTGCGCCCGACGGATACGGGAACATGTCGAGCACGTAGGTTTTTTTGCGACCGGTATCGTTGCGGGTGGCAAACGTGCGGTCAGCCAGCCAGCGGCGCTGCCACTTGGCCTCGATGGCTGAAAACTCGTAGCCATGGCGCTGGGTTTCTTGCGAATCGGTCGTGGTGGTGTCGGTGGTCATCGGTCGCTATTCCGGGTCGCCGGGGCGGGCGGGCGCGTGGTATCCCCGGTTTTGGGGCGCGGTGCAAGGGGTTGCGTCTCTTTCGATGCCGCGCGAATCTCCCGACCGGAGGTCGCCCATGCCTACGCTCATCCCCAAACCCACCCGCATTCAAGCCGCCGGCAACAAGCCCAAGCTGATCGACGAGTTCGTCGGCCGCGTCAACAACGGCGAGGCCCACGCGTCGATCGCTCGCATGCAAAGCCCGCCCGGCTGGCTGGAGCCCGGTCAGCGCCCGGAATTCGATGAATATACTGTTGTTCTAGAAGGTTGGCTACAAGTCGAGCGCGAAGACGGCCCGGCGCTGCGGGTCGATGTCGGCCAGGCTGTGCTGGCCAAAGCGGGCGAATGGGTGCGCTATGGCACGCCCGAAGGCGCGAGCTACATCGCCGTGTGCCTGCCCGCATTTTCGCCCGCGACCGTCCACCGCGACGACGCATAGCCGCCAGGCGCGAAAAAGCTGCGCGCGTTCCTTGACATCGCGCCGTCCGCTGCCGCACGCTGCGCGCCCCGCAAGCCTGCCCGCCGCGCAACCTGGTCGATGAAAGCCCAAAATATTCGCAACTTCTCGATCATCGCCCACATCGACCACG
>SXUH01000141.1 GCA_005791855.1 Bdellovibrionales bacterium | reverse complement strand
TTGTTGTAGAGAGTTTTCACTGTGATTCCCAGTGCCTTTGCCGCTCTGGTTTTATTACCACTTAAATGGCTCAAGGTGTCAATGATGTGCTTCTTCTCTAGATCAAACAGGGTGAATTCCACGTACTTAACCGGCGGCGGGGCCACCTCGACTTTCACTTCCTGAGCGAACTCCGGAAGGTGGGCCGCCTCGATGTACTGCCCGTCGGTGAGGATGTAGGTTCGCTCCATGATGTTCTTAAGTTCGTGCGCGTTCCCTGGCCAGAAGTAGTTCGAGAGCTTCTCGATCGCTCCGGAGGTCAGGATCTTCGGCTCGGCCTTCCCGAGGTTCAGGAAGAACTCCGCCATGACCCGGATGTCTTCCTGCCGTTCGCGCAGGCTCGGGATGTGGAGGGCGATGGTGTTCAGGCGGTAGAAGAGTTCTTCCTTGAAGGCCCCGGACTCGACCTTCGAGCTGATCGAGACCTTGGAAGTCGCGACCATCCGCACGTTCAGGAGGACCTTCTCGTCGGTGTCGATGGCGATCATCTCTCCGGCGATGAGCACCCGGAGGAGCTTGGACTGGATGTGCGTCGTCGTCGACCCGATGTCGTCGATGACGAGGGTTCCGCCGTTGGCCTGCACCAGGAGGCCTCTCGAGGCGAAGAGCTCCCGGTCGAGCTGGGCTTCGTTCAGGGCCGAGCAGGACGCCGTGACACACGCTCCTTTCCGGCCGGACCAGGCGTGGATCTTCTTGGCGAGGGTCTTCTTCCCGACCCCGTGGGCTCCCTCGAGGAGCACGGGGAAGTCCTGGCCCGCGACCTTCTTGGCGGTCTGGACGACTTCCAGGAAGTTCTTCGACAGGCCGATCATCTGCGAGTGGTCCGAGGTGTGCCTCGCGACCTGGATCTGGGTGCGGTTCGAGAGTTCTTTCTCCTTAGCTTCGATGCGGGAGGCGAGCTCGCGGTTGAGGTTCCGGGCCATGAGGTAGAGGTGCATGTTCCGGATGGGAGACTTGAGTTCGGCGAGGATGTTGTTGACCACGGCGATGTCGGCTTCGGAGAAGTTCCGGTCGGTCTTCAGGGACTGGATGTTGATGGTTCCAATCACCGAGCCTTCGATCATGATCGGGATGCAGAGCTCGGCTTCGACCTTCTCGTCGCGGATGCCGGAGGCGGCGATGGGGTCGCGCTTGACGGCGTTGGAGTAGTAGGCCCGCTTCATCCGGGCCACGTAGCCGGAGAGGCCCACGCCCTTACTGAGGTTCTTGGCCGTGCCGAGGGCCTGGCCGTTCTCGGCGATCAGCCGGGTGCAGCCGTCGGAGAGGACTTCGAACCCAAGGACCTTGTGCTCGTTCATGACTTCCTGGATGAATCCGGAGAGCTTGGTGAAGAATACAACTTCGTCGAGGTTGGTCAGCAGGACTGTCGAAAGCGTAGCTAGTTCGTTCTGGTTAGAAGCCGTTTTCATAGTCATCCCCTTTACACATAAGTCAATTTTTGTTTAAAAATTACACATAGCGTTATGGGAAGATATTATAGGATGGCTGAAAAATTTACAAGACTAATTTGATACGATGCTCCGAAAATCTTAAAATTTGTCAACTATAACAACTAGTTAGTCCATTGAGGTGAAAAACATTGGCCAAAGTCTGAGGTTAGTTGACCCAAAATCTCACCCTCTCTGTTCATGATGTAGACATCCTGAACGGCTTTCATACGGGAGATTACTCTTTTTGATGTGAAAACAATGAATTCCCCGTCCGGCGAGTAGGTCGGCTCCTCGTTGGAACCAAACTCTTTGGTGAGCCGGACCATGTTGTTCCCCTGGGCGTCCACCCGGTAGAGGTCGAAGCCGTTGTCCACCCAGGAGGTGAAGACGATCTCCTTCCCATCCGGGGAGAAGCGTGGGGTGGCGTTGAACTGGCCCACGAAGGAGACGCGCTTGAGGTCCTTCTCCGTGGACGACGGGTCCATGGTGTAGACGTGCGCCCGGCCCGGGCGGGTGGAGAGGAAGGTCATGAGCTTCCCGTCGCGGGTGATGGACGGGTCCACGTCGTCGGCGAAGTGGGAGGTGATCTTCCGCATCTTCCCGGTGGAGGTGTTCATCTCGTAGATGTCAGCGTTCCCGGTGTAGCTCAGGGTCAGGTAGATGACGTTACTCTGCGAACTGAAGATCGCGCCGGAGTTGATCCCGGGCTTGTCGGAGATCGTCGAGAAGGCCTTCGTCCGGAGGTCGTAGGCCTTGAGGTCGATGTTCTTCACGTAGCGGACCTTCTTCCGGGAGACCTCCTTCTTCGTGGCGATCACGGAGAACATGATCTTCGAGTTGTCCGGGGCGATGGCCGGGGAGAGGACCACGGAGTTGAAGTTCGTGAGCTTCTCCACCCGCCGGCCGTCGAAGTCCATGATGTAGAGTTCCTTCTCGATGTCCTTGCGCCCGGAGGTCCGGTCGGAGACGAAGACGATCTTCTCGTTGAAGATGGACTTCTTCGAGGTGATGGCGGTGTAGATGGCGTCGGAGATCTGGTGGGCGACGTTCCGGAGCGAATCCTTCGAGACCTTGAAGCTCCTGCCCAGGATATCCTTGCTGGTGGAGACGCTCCAGACCTTGAAGCTCGCGTCCAGGGTGGCGCCGGAGTCCTTCATCTGGGAAGCGACGAAGTAGGTCACTCCCCCGGCCTGCCACTTCACCACGTCCGGGAGGGTGAAGCTGTTCTTCCCCTTGTCCGAGTACTCGACGGCGTTGAACTTGTGCTTGTAGAAGCTGAAGTCGTTCTTGATGATCTCGATGAGCTCCTTCGAGAGGAGCTTACTGTTCGAGCTCAGGGAAACATGCTCGGGGTCGTCGATGACGAGCTTGTCCTTGTCGAGCTCGGCCTGGCCGACGGCGATCTCCGCGTCCTGGGCGAAGGCCGCGAGCTGGGTGAAGAGAAGAAGGAAGAAGATGTAAATTTTCATAGAGCCTCTATAGTGGGAACTTTAAAATGATCCCGGAACTGGTTAATCTTTTCTTCGCCCCCTCCGCCGGGACCGGGAACGGATCGGACGCGCGCACGGCCTTCTCCGCCCGGGCGTCGTACTCGGCGTCTCCGGAGGACTGGACGAGCTCCGCGGCGACGAGCTGGCCCGTCGCCGAGAGGTGGATGCGGATCCGGCACTTGAGGTCGGCCCGGTCTCTCAGGAACTGCGGGAGGGTCCAGTGACGGCGCACGTGGGTCGGGAGGTTCTGGACGTAGCTCTCGAACTCGGAGAGCTCCTGGTCGGTGTACTCTCCCGTCAGCGCGGAGCCCTTCGAGAGCCGGTTCCCTTCGATCACCAGGGAGTCGAGGTTCTTGTCGCTCGTCCCCTGCTTGCTCCCCTTCTTCTCCTTCTTCGCGTCGACCTTCTTGCTCGAGTAGTCGGCGAGGATGTTCAGGAAGGAGGCCTTCTTTTTCTTCTTCCCCTCTTCCTGGATGACGAGGTCGCCCTTGTTGATCACGTCCTCGGTCTCTTCCTTCGGCGCTTCCCTCACCTCTTCCTTCACGCCCTTGGGCTCCTCCACCGGGGCCGGCTGCGCCACCTCGGGCTCCAGCTGCTTGAGCTCCTGGACGGTGAACTTCGGCATCCCGACGACGTCCACGCGGATCGACGAGCGGATGACCTCGACGTCGGTGCTGCCGCTCCTGAGGACGGAGAGCATGAGCTTCCCGCCGAGGAAGGACAGGAGGATGACCAGGGCGTGGGCCCCGAAGGAGATGAGGAGGTGCTTGTAGAATTCCTGGTCGGAGGTGGTGTCGGTCATGGGCCGCTACTTCTCCGTTTCCGTCACCAGCGCGATGTTGCTGACGCCCGCCTTCTTCAGGGTGGCGATGAGCTTGGCGACCTTCTCGTACTTCAGGCTGTAGTCCGCGCGCAGGTAGATGACGTCGGTCCGGTGGGCCTTGAACTGCTTCAGGATCGAGGGGACGAGGTCCTTCGAGACCACCAGGTCCTTCCCGAGGTAGTACTGCTCCGTCGGCGTGACCGAGAGGATGACGAGCTCGGGCCTCATGGCGAGGTTGTTGATCTTCTGGGTCTTCGGGAGCTTGAGGTCGATCCCGGAGAAGAGCATGGGCGCGGTGACCATGAAGATCACCAGGAGGACGAGCATCACGTCCACCAGCGGCGTGACGTTGATGTCCGAGACCGGCCCCTTCTTCCCTGACCCCATCTGCATTCCCATCTGGGTTAGTCCTTTTTGATCAGGATCGATCGCTCAATGAGGTTGAGGAAGTCCTGGGAGAAAGATTCCATCTGCGAGTTGATGCGCGAGATCTGGTTGTTGAAGATGTTGAAGAAGACGACCGCGGGGATCGCGGCCGCGAGGCCGATCGCCGTGGCCACGAGGGCCTCCGCGATCCCCGGCGCCACCGCTTCGATGCTGCCGCCGCCCTGGGAGAGGCCCGAGAAGGCGTCGATGATCCCCCAGACGGTTCCGAAGAGGCCCACGAACGGAGTGATCGAGCCGATGGACGCGAGGGTCGCGACCCGGGCGTCCATCT
>SXUH01000140.1 GCA_005791855.1 Bdellovibrionales bacterium | reverse complement strand
TCTTGGTTGGCTGGAACTTCCCTGCGGCCTCTGCGATCTGAACCTTCTGGTGCGGGTAGAAGTGGTTGGCGATGAAGACGCAGGTCACGAGGTTGAGCTTGTTATGCTTCCCGGTGATGTGGTTATTGAGGGCCACGAAGTCCTGGCCCTGGTAGGTCATCTGGGCTCCGGTCTCGAGGTACGAAATGCGTGCCAGGGCCTTCGCCGACTCACCGTAGGTCACCGACGCCGGGGTCGGTGGCAGGCGACTCAGGAACTTGTCGTCGACGTTGATGAGGAAGAAGCCCTTCCCGCCGGTGACCGATTTCACGGCGTGGTAGAGGTAGCCTTCTTCTTCGAAGACCTTTTCTTCGGTTCCGAAGAACTCCATGTGCGTGGCGCCGATGTTGGTGATGAGTCCCGCGTTCGGGGCCGCGATGTCGCAGAGGACTTTGATCTCTCCCGGGTGGTTACTCCCGAGCTCGAGCACGACCATTTCGGTGGCCGCGGAGACCTGGAGCAACGTGAGCGGAACGCCGAGGTGGTTGTTGTTGTTCTTCTCCGTCGCCACGACCTTCCCCGGGAGGATCGCCTTCAGGATGGCCGAGAGCATTTCCTTGTGGGTGGTCTTCCCGTTCGAGCCCGAGATCGCGAAGACGGTGTTCTTCGGCGACCGCTGCTTCCACTCGGTGATGTGGTGGTGGGAGAGTTCCTGGAGGAAGGTCACGCTGCTCGCCACCGGAACGAACTTCGTCCCGGGGAACTTCGCCGAGAGGTCCCGCACCTTCGCCGCGTTCGCTTCGGTCTTCTCCCAGAAAACCACCGGGCAGTTCTCCTCGAGGAGCTTGGTGATGACGTCCAGGGGGTTCACCTTCTCGCCGGGGATCGCGACGAAGGCGCCGGGGTGCTTGTACTTCCGGGTGTCGGTGAAGACGGGCAGGGCCTGTGGCTCGAGGTTCGTCTTCTCTAGAACCGACGGGCATCTCTGGACTAACGCTAGATTGATCATGTCTTCTTCCTTGAGAGAAACGCTTCCACTTCTCCGATGTCGCTGTACGGATGCTTCACACCCTTTATAAGAATATAGTCCTCATGCCCTTTCCCAGCAAGGAGAAGAACCTCGTTCTCCGTGAGCTCCGCGAACGCGCGCCTCACCGCTTCCCGCCGGTCGACGATCTGCTGGACCTTCTTGCCTCGGATGCCCTGGAGGATGTCCTGGATTATCTGAGCGGGATCCTCCGACCGCGGGTTGTCGCTCGTGACGTAGATCTCGTTGGCCCATTTCGCGACCACCGATCCCATGACGGGCCTCTTGGTCCGGTCCCGGTCGCCGCCGCAGCCGAAGAGGACCTTCAGCGAGTGCTTCGGGAAGGAACCCCGGATCCCCCTGCAGATGTTCTCCAGGGCATCCGGGGTGTGGGCGAAGTCCACGACGATGAGGTTCGAGCCGTAGGGGCTCACGAAGAACCGGCCGTCCGGAGCCGTCAGGGCCCGGTAGTCCGCTGGCTTCACCCCGTAGACGTCTTCGACCATGGCCGACGCCACCTCGAGGTTGTTGCGGTTGAACTGGGTGCTGAAGAAGAGTGGGAGCTCGGCGGAGACGGCCGGGGCCTTCACGACCCGCTCGGTGACCCGGCGGATCTTGGTGAAGAGCTCTTCCTGCTCCCGGGGAACGAAGACCTTCGCCCGGTCGGAGAGGTGCCTGAACAGGAGGCACTTGGCTTCGAAGTACGCCTCCATGGTCTTGTGGTAGTCCAGGTGGTCCTGGGAGAAGGAGAGCCAGCCGACGCTGTCGAAGGTGAGGCCATAGAGCCGGCCCTGCGTGAGCGCGTGGGAGCTCGCCTCCATCACGCAGAAGTCCTTTCCCTTCGCGTACCGGTGCAGGAACTTCCGCAGGTCGACGTACGACGGCGAGGTGAGGCCGAAGTCGAGGATGGTCCGGTGGTTCTCCCGCACGCCGAGGGTGCCGACGGAGAGGCCCTTCTTTCCGACGAGCTCCCCGAGCTGGAGGACGAGGTCCGTGGTGGTGGTCTTGCCGTTGGTCCCCGTGAGGGCGAAGAGCTTGAGCACCGGCATCGGGTAGAGCACGTCCAGCAGGGCCTTCTGCGCCGAGGGCCACTTCTCCTCCGGAAGGACGACGTGGTTCCGCGGCAGGTCCGCGTGGGGCCGATTGACGACGAGGAGCCCGAAGCTCGCGGTCCTCATCCTCTCGGTGAACGCGGCTACCGCCTTCGGGTCTTCCCCGATCCGGTAGAAGAGGACCGACTCGGCCGTCGAATCCTCGGTCCTCCAGTGGACGTCGCGGAGCTCGATTGTGGAGAAGGCCGTGCCGAGGATGCGGTTCAGGTGCGTTTCATTCAACATAAGAAGGTGCTTCGAATTGCAGCCGGAGGCTTCCCTCCGCGGAGACCTGGGTCCCCGGAGCGATGGACTGCTTGGTCACGACGCCGAACCCGTTGGTCAGGACCGGGATGTTTCTCTCTTCGGCGAGCTTCAGGGCGCTGGCCTTGTCCAGGCCAAGGAAGTTCGGAACCAGGCCCGCCGCGAAGGTCTTCGCCACGGCCGCCTGCTGGGAGTGGACCTCGTCGAGGTTCGTCTTGTTGGACTTCTCGTCGTACTTCGCGAACTGGGAGAAGTCCTTCTTCTTGTAGAGGATGTACTGGGTGACCATCTTGAACAGCGGGGCGGCGACGGCCCCGCCGTAGTAGCCGTTGTCCGTCGGATGGTCGACGTAGGCGAGGACGACGAACTTCTTGTTCACGTTCACCGGGAACCCGGCGAAGCTCGCGATGTACCCCTCGTAGCCACCCTTCGGCGAAACCCGCTGGGCCGTTCCGGTCTTGCCGGCGACCTCGTAGTGCGGGATCTTCGCGCTCCCGCCGGTTCCGTCGTTCACCACCGTCACGAGCATCTTCGTCACTTCCTCCGCGGTCTTCTGGGAGATGATCCGGTTCTCCGGCTTGAGCTGGCTCTCCTCGTTCTTGAGGAAGGTCGGCTTCACCAGGTACCCGCCGTTGGCGATCGCGGCGTAGGCCCGGAGCATCTGGATCCCGGTGGTGGCGATCCCCTGGCCGAAGCTGATGTTACTCAACGTCAGCGGCTTCACCCGGTCCGTGGCCTTGTAGCTCAGGATCCCCTTCGACTCTCCGGCCAGCTCGACGCCGGTCTTCTGCGCGAACTTGAACTTGTCCAGGCTCTCCCGGAGCTTCGGGTACTTCAGGCTGAAGGCGATCTTCGTCGTCCCGACGTTGGAGCTGAACTTCAGGATGTCGGAGACCGTGAGCCACTCGAACTTCTCGTGGCTCTCCGCCTCGGAGATCCAGTGGTTCTGCACCCGGATCCGCCCGTACTCGCAGAAGAACTTCGTCTTCGGCGTGGCGACCTTGTTCTCCAGAGCCGAGGCGATGGTGACGGTCTTCAGGATGGACCCCGGTTCGAAGGGATCGGTGACGAAGGCGAGCTTGCGGTTCTCCTGTGGAGAGTCCGACGGCTTGTTCGGATCGAAGGTCGGGTAGTTGGCCATGGCGATGATCTCGCCGGTCTCCGCGTCCATCACCCCGACGCCCCCGCGGAAGGCCTTGTGGTGGGTGACGGTTTCCTTGAGGTAGTTCTCGAGCGCGCCCTGGATGTCCTTGTCGATGGACAGGTGGATGTCCTCGGCGACGAGCTTCGAAGCCTTGGTCTCGTACTTGATCGGCCGGCCCTTGGCGTCCCGGATGTACTTCACGATCTGGGGCTTCCCCTTCAGGACGCTGTTCATGCTCCGCTCGATCCCGGCGAGGCCCGTGTTGTCGACGCCCACGAACCCCAGGGTCTGGGCGAGGAGGTCCCGGTTCGGGTAGACCCGCTCGGAGTGCGACTCGACGAAGATGCCCTTGAGGTTCTTCACCTTCTGCACCTGCTTCTCGGTCAGGATCACCTTGCGCGCGAGCCAGGTGTACTTGCTCCGGTTCTGCACCTGGGCCTTGAGCTTCTGGAAGGTGAGCTCGGGGACGATCTTCGAGAGGAGCTTCAGCCGGGCGTAGAACTCGGCGTCCTTCTTCTTCGGGATGGTGAAGAGGTTGTAGACGTGGATGTTGATCGCCAGCGGGTTCCCGTTCCGGTCGAGGATGTTCCCGCGGTTCGGGTACTCCTTCACCTCGCGGATGAACTGGCTCTTGGCGTAGGCGAGGAGCCGGGCCTTGTTGACCACCTGGATGTAGAACGCCTTGCTCACCACGACGGCGAAGAGGAGGCAGAAGACGATGAAGCTAAAGAAGATTCTGTTTTTCAAAGCCGCTCACCTAGGGAATGAGGATGATCTGTTCCGGGCCCGGCTCCTTGAGGCCGTAGCGCGAGGCGATCTCCCGGAGCCGCGGGACGGACATCTCCCGGGCCTGACCCAATCCGCGCCCTGACGCCGGATGCCACAGCGGAGCGTGCCATGAGCCTGACCTACTTCATGCCGACCCGGGTCGTCTGGGGTCCCGGTTCCCTCGACGGCGTCGGGCCGGCGACCCACGGCCTGGGATGTCGCAACGTTCTGGTCGTCACCGATCCGGTGATCGGCAAGCAAGCC
>SXUH01000139.1 GCA_005791855.1 Bdellovibrionales bacterium | reverse complement strand
CGACATGGACTTCAAGCTCGCCGGGACCGCGGACGGGATCACGGCGATCCAGATGGACATGAAGATCGCGGGCATCTCCGAAGAGATCTTCCGCCTCTCCCTGGCCCAGGCCAAGGAAGCGCGGATCCACATCCTCGGAGAGATGGCTAAAACCATCTCCACTCCACGCAAGGGCTTCAAGAGCGGTGTTCCGCAGATCAAGCAGTTCAAGATCGCTCCGGACAAGATCGGCGCGCTCATCGGCCCTGGCGGGAAGAACATCAAGGCCCTCCAGGAAAACTTCAAGGTCACCATGGACGTCAATGACGACGGAACCGTGAAGGTCCTCGGCGTCGACGTGGCGAAGATCGACGAGGTCATCGCCCTGGCGGAGATGCAGCTCAACGGGCCGAAGATCGGCGCCGTCTACAAGGGGACCGTCGCGACCATCAAGGAGTACGGTGCCTTCGTCGACATCGTCCCAGGGCTGGCGGGACTGGTCCACGTCTCGGAGATCGCCAACGAGCGCGTGAACGACCCGAACGACTACCTCTCCGAAGGCCAGCAGGTCGACGTGAAGGTGATGGAAGTCGACCGCTTCGGCAAGATCAAGCTCTCCATCCGGGAGATCGCTCCGCTGCAGCGGAAGGGCAAGTAATGGTCGAGGTCCGAGTCCTGACACTGGAGCACTTCGATCCGAGCTTCGAGCTCCCGTTCTACGCAACCCCCGGGGCGGCTGGCGCGGACATCCGCGCCAGCATCCCGGAGAAGAAATCACTTACCGTTAAGCCCGGGGAGCGCGTGCTCGTTCCCACGGGCCTTTCCCTGGAGATCCCCCTGGGCTACGAGGTCCAGGTGCGGCCCCGCTCGGGGCTCTCCCTGAAGTCTCCGCTCCTGATCGTGAACAGCCCCGGGACCATCGACTGCGACTACCGGGGCGAGGTGAACATCATCGTCGGCAACTTCGGGAGGGAGGACTACGTCATCGAGCATGGCCTGCGGGTTGCGCAGCTGGTGCTCAGTCCGGTGCTCCAGACGAAATTCATCAAGGCCCAGGCCCTGGGGACGACCCAGAGAGGGGCGGGGGGCTTCGGCTCCACCGGTACCAAGTAAGCATAAGCAAAGGATTATTTATGGAACTTAAGATCCCGTATTCTCAAATCACCGACAAGAGCAAGGGCTACGAACAGGCCAAGAAGCTCATCCCCGACGTGATCTCGAAGTTCGGCGTGAAGGCCGACGTGCGGACCGACGACGCGACCTCCACACTCGTGGCGAAGGGCTCCGGCTTCGAAGCGACGATCAACTTCGGCCCGAGCGAGGCCACGGTGAAGCTCGACCTCGGGTTCATGCTCAAGCCGTTCAAGGGGAAGATCCTGGAAACCATCGAGCAGCAGATTAAGAAAGTCGTATGACCCTCTCCAAGTGCACCCTCTGGCCCTCGGGCGAAACCATCGAACTCAACTCCGAGGACACGCTCCTCGTCCAGCTCAAGAAGGCCGGGAAGAAGATCAAGTCGAGCTGCGGCGGCTGCGCCACCTGCACCGACTGCATGATCGTGGTCAAGTCCGGTGAGCTCAATCTGACACCACAGACCTTCGAAGAGGTCCGGCTCCTCGGGAACGTCTTCCACATCACCAAGGAACGGCTCTCCTGCCAGACGAAGGTCACCGGCGACGTCACCATCGACATCTCCGCCCATGAAAAATCTTCCAGCTCCACTCCCGCAGCAGTGCCAAAGAGCACCACGACCCGTCTAAAAAAGAGGGAAGAGATCGAAAAAGCGGTCAGAGAAAGTGAGGAAAAAAGCCAAGAAAAACCGTCGGAGACTTGGTATCGTCACTGGGAATCGGAGGGCGAGGATAAAGACAGGCCCAAGCGACTTGGGGGGAACAAGCGCCCCAAGCCGTTCAACTTCACCGATTCGGATAAAGAAAACAAAGACAAATAACATACCTTTCTGAAGGAGATAAGCATGTCACAAGCGGCCACCGCGGACAGCCTCGTAGCGGCAGACAACAAGTTCCCACCACAGATCAAGTACATCGTGGGGAACGAAGCCTGTGAGCGTTACAGCTACTACGGGATGCGATCCATCCTCACCGTCTTCATGATCCAGGTCCTGTTGTTCCAGGAAGCTGAAGCCACGTCGACCTACCACCTCTTCGCCGGTGCGTGCTACCTCTTCCCGGTCCTGGGAGCGTTCATCTCCGATCGGATCTGGGGGAAGTACAAGACCATCCTCTACCTGTCTCTCGTCTACTGCGTGGGCCACGCCGTCCTCGCCATCTGGGAAACGAAGATGGGCCTCTACGCCGGCCTCGCGCTCATCGCCTTCGGCTCCGGCGGGATCAAGCCGTGCGTCTCGGCGCACGTGGGTGACCAGTTCAAGGCCAACCAGCAGCACCTCCTGAAGAAGGTCTACGAGCTCTTCTACTTCATGATCAACTTCGGCTCCTTCTTCTCGACCCTCATCACTCCGTGGACCCTGAAGCACTACGGCCCGAGCATCGCCTTCGGGATCCCGGGCGTGCTCATGTTCATCGCGACCTTCATCTTCTGGATGGGCCGCCACGAGTTCGTCCACGTCCCGCCGACCAAAGGGGATGGCCACGGTCTCTTCAACGTCGTCGCCTCAGCCTTCCGGCATAACTCCAGCCGCAAGCCGGGCCAGAAATTCCTGGACGGGGCGATCAAGGATCACTCCCAGGAGCAGATCGAAGCGGTCCGCGCCGTCTTCGACATCGCCAAGCTCTTCGCCGCCATCTCCGTGTTCTGGGCGCTCTTCGACCAGCACGGGTCGTCCTGGGTGATCCAGGCCATGAACATGGACCTCGTGTTCATGGGAGTGGAGTTCGAAGCTTCCCAGATCTCCGCCTGGAACCCGATCATGGTCATGGGCCTGATCCCGCTCTTCTCCATGGGGATCTACCCGTTCATGGATAAGATCGGCTACAAGTCCACGCCGATCCGCCGGATGACACTCGGGATGTTCGTCGCCGCGGTCTCCTTCGCCCTGGTGGGCCTGATCCAGATCTACCTCGACAACGGCGTCAAGCTCAACGTCATGTGGCAGTTCTTCCCGTACCTCGTGATCACCATGGCCGAAGTGATGGTCTCCATCACCGGTCTGGAGTTCGCCTACACCCAGGCGCCGCGGTCCATGAAGTCCTCCATCATGTCGATCTGGCTCCTCACCGTGTTCTTCGGGAACATCCTCACGGCCTACGTCTCCAAGCTCGAGAAGGTCCTGCCGGTCGCGTCGACCTCGTACTTCATGTTCTTCGCGGCCCTCATGGCCGTCTTCGCCGGAATCTTCTGGTTCATGGGAACGAGGTACAAGGTTAAGAACTACATGGAAAAATAAAAAAAAAGCCCCTCGGAAGAGGGGCTTTTTTTTGCGTTTACTTAGTGGCCCGGGAAGAGGAGGGGGTTGAAGAACCCGTCCGAGTAGTTCATCGGCCCGAGGATCACCGGCTTCGGTCTCCACTTGGTGGTGGCCGCGTTGTAGGCCCCCGCGGTTCTCTCCATCTCGATCATGTCGTCGAAGTCGGCCCGGTCGTTGAACGGGTTGAAGCGGTCCGGATCGTTATCCACTTCTTCCACCCCCGGGAGGTCCATCCGCGGCTCGTAGGCCAGCGGGTTCTTCCACAGGTCGGTGAGCCAGTCGAGGTCGCTGCTCACGGTGAAGGTCCGGTCCCAGTCTCGCACCGCGATCTTGATCCGCGCCTTGATGTCCATCGCCGTGTCGAGGCAGTGGAAGGTGTAGAACGGGTTCACCTGGTACGGTGGAACGCCGACGAACGGTTCTGCGGCGAGGGGTCTGGCGGTGTAGGTGTCGTCGTAGACGGAGACCGAGTCGTGGTAGGCGGAGCTGTAGAGGTCCGTCCCGTTCATCAGCATGCTCCGGCTGTAGGCTTCCATGACTCCGCCGTCGAAGGTCCGGCCGTGGGTCGTGTTCCCGAAGGAGCTCCGGTAGGTTCCGTTCACGAAGACGCCCGCGGCGGAGATGTCGGAGGTGATGTAGTTGATGTTCTTCGAGGCGAGGTCCCGGCGGTAGTTCACGTACCCGATGCTGGAGGGGACGAGGGTCTTGATCAGCCCTTCGAACTGGTAGTCCTTGGAGAAGTCCTTGTTCACCTCCGGCTGGTAGAACTCGGTGACCTTGGTGGCGTTCGGGAAGTCCGTGTGGAGCTTCACCGGGCCCTTCACGCAGTTAGCGGGTGTCCCGCCGCAGCTGACGGTGCGGTTAACGACGTTGGTCTTGGTGATGGCCGGAGCGGAGGCCGTGGCCGGCGTGTAGGTGACCTGAGCCTCCGTCACGGTGATCACTCCGATGTCGCACTTCTTGTCCCCGTAGTTGAAGTGGCAGAGGTCCGCGTCGCTGTTGTAGGTGAAGGACTTCCGGCTACCGAGGGTTAGCCCCGTGTCCACCATCTCGTTGCACCCGATGATCCCGCCCATGTCTTCCACGAAGGTGTTCGTCCCCGCGGGGCCAAAGGCCGTCGACACGTGGCCCGCGTTCGTCGTGTCGTTCATGCACTTCACGTGGGTCAACGTCGTCGACGAGTCCCCCGGCTGGCTCGCGTAGTACCCGTACGGGCTGTAGGCGACGAAGTCGCAGGTGTTCTTGCTCGCCTCGACCTCGAGGCCAAACCCGCTGATGTAGAGCGAGAGTTCCTCCGCCTCGAAGAAGCAGGTGATGTCGTAGGTGGACTGGTTGGCGCGGTAGGTTTCGCTGGCGAAGCCCGCGGTGTTCTTGATCTCGCAGTTCTTGCTCGAGTTCCCCGAGCCCGTCTTGTGCAGGTGGTGCTTCAGGAGCGTGGAGGACGAGTTGTTGACCCGGAAGTAGAACTCGTCCGGCGGGACGATGGTGACTCCCGGGCCCACGCCGCTGCCGCTGCCGCCGCTGGTGGAGGACCCGGAGGTTCCGACGTCCGGAGACTTCGCCTTTTCGTTACACCCAACCAGCAGGAGGGCGGAAGTCAGAAGGGAAACGTGCGCGAGTGTCTTCATAGGTATTCCTTAACCAAGTCATTAATTCTCCTGTGCTCTTCGGACGTCGAGAAAAGAAATTTAGCCGGAGTCTTTTTCCCTCCTCTTTTTTTCTGGCCGGGGTTAGACTAAAGGGAGATCCCTCACTGACGGCATCCAGACCAAGAGAGTCGGAATTCTATGGATAGGTTTTCCTCGTCGATGAAATTGCTACGATCCTTCGCGGGCCTCCTCGCGGTCCTCGCCCTCCCGGCGATGGCCGAGGATTTCACTGGGACGGTCCTGAAGGACAAGGCCGTGATCTACGGCGACCCGGAGCTCACGACCCCCATCGGGTTCATGCGCGGAGGGAAGAAGATCACCGTCGCCCCCAACGCCAAGAACGACAAGGCCCTGAACGTCCTCGTGCCGAACAAGAAGGCCTACATCAAGAAGAGAGACGTCGTCCTCGCCGGCGAGGCCATCGTCCCGGCCCTCCCGACCTCGGAGCGCTTCGCCCGCGCGACCTACGAGCGCTACGAGACCAAGTACGTGACTTCGCTCTACAGCTACGGGTCCACCCTGACGTTCAACGGGAACGG
>SXUH01000014.1 GCA_005791855.1 Bdellovibrionales bacterium | reverse complement strand
GTGCTCGGTGTGACAACAATTCTAAATTACATTTACTGGTAGGTCTGAGATGAATTCTAAACTATACGATCTGTTATTCTTAATTGGCCTCTTCCTGACCTTGATCGGGGCGGTGGTCCTCGGAACCTTCCTCCTGGGCCCCAGTGACGTGGTCCAAGGAATCCGCGTGAACCTCCTGGGGGGCAGCATGCTGACCCTCATCGGAGTGTCCATGATCATCGGATCCTTCGTGAGCACACAAGATAAGATGTAAGCTACAGTTTCTCATCCACCGTTGCCTGCACAGGGGACGGTGGATGGACCCTGGAAACTTTTCCATCCTATTTTACTTCTCCATCCCTTCCTGCTACCTAGCTCCAAACCAAACTCAAGGAGCAATTATGAAATCCCTCGTCGCGGCCCTCGCCCTCACAACTCTTTTCGCAACTTCTCAGAAGGCATCTGCCTGCGCCCAACCGCTTCCGATCATCGCTCAGAAGATTCAACTCCAGCAGGCGCTGTCCTCGAAGCAGTACGACTTCGAATTGAACAAGATGATGAACGCAGACAGGTTCTTCACGATCACGTCGATCAACCTCGTTCAGGGCTTCGTCGTCGTAAGCCTGAGCAACGGCTGTTAGATCAACCTCCAGTCGCAGTATAAGTCACCTACTCACGTGGGCATGTGCCCGGAGTTCGTGGGCGTGCGAGCTAGCACCCGTTGTAGATAAGCGATTCAGCGGGAGACCCGTTCCGGGTCTCCCGAGCTGTTCTCAGGCCAAGAGGGTGGCCGTCGAACCCGTCTTCTTGTTGTACTCGGCGATCACGGCCTTGGCCACTCGCTGGCCTTCGCCCTTCTTGGTGATCGCCACGATCGACCCTCCGAACCCACCGCCGGTGAGTCGCGCTCCGTAGACCTGTGGGTCCTTGATGCAAAGATCGACGAGGGTATCGATCTCAGGGATGGAAACTTCGTAGTCATCCCGCATGGAAACGTGGGACTCGACGAAGAGCTTCCCGAGGCGCTTGAGGTCGCCCGAGCGGATGGCGGCGACGGCGTCGAAGACGCGGGCGTTCTCCGTCACCACGTGCCGGGCCCGCTTCATGAGGATCTGCGGAAGATCCTTGTGCTTGAGTTCGACCGGATTGATGTCCCGGAGTTCTTTGATCCCCAGCATCTTACAGGCCTCTTCGCACTCGGCCCGGCGCTGGTTGTAGCCACCGCCAGCGGAGAGGCGGTGGGAGATCCCGGAGTTGATGACGATCATGTCCATCTCCTCCAGGTCCAGAGCGATCCGCTCGAAGGTGAGGGCCTTGGTGTCGAGGAAGATGGCTTCGCCGGCGGTGGCGAGGCTGCACGCCATCTGGTCCATGATCCCGACCCGGGCGCCGACAAATTCGTTTTCGATCCGCTGGCCGAGCCTGGCGATCTCCACGTCGTTGATGGAGAGTTTGAACGCGGACCGGAGGGCCTTGAGGAGGCTGATCTCCAGGGCAGCGCTCGAGGAGAGCCCGCTTCCTTCCGGGATGTTCGATTCGATGTGGGCGTCGAAGCCTTGGAGGGATTCGCCGCGGGCCGTGGAGAATTCGGAGAGGAGCTTCGTCGCCCCCTGCACGTAGTCCACCCAGGTGTCGGTGTGCTTCTCCGCCCCCAGCTGGTAGGAGAACTCTCGCCGATCGCCCTTCTTCGGATCCGCGGAGCTTGAGATCTTCACGGTCTTGTCTGCGCGCGGGGTGATGGTCACGTGGGTGAACTGCGGGATGGAGGTGGGGAGGACCCAGCCGCCGTTGTAGTCGGTGTGCTCACCGATCAGGTTAACTCGACCATGGGCCTTTTCTGCGAATGTGTTTTTCATTGTCCTACCTCGACCTTTACGGCTCTTAGTTCTTGGGCTTTATCTTCCGGGAGACTGTCGTTCACGAAGACCCCGGCCCCCAGCTCCGTCCCGGCCAGATACTTCAGTCTGTCCTGGGTGCGGTAGGGCGGGTAGATCTGGAAGAACAAGTGAGCCTCCGGATAGGTTCCGTTTAGTGGTGCTTGGAAGAGAGTCATCAGGTACGGGAAGGTGCGGTTCCACAGGCCGTCGAACTTCAGCAGCATGGACTTCAGAACGAAGGTCAGGTCGGCGAGCTCTTCGTCGCCTAGCTCGTGGAGGTAGCCGACCTTCCGCTTGGTGGTGATCCACGTCTCGTACGGGTAGCGCGCGAACACCGGGATGAAGGCCAGGGCGTGCTTGGACTCCACCAGGACTCGGCGGCCATCCTTGAGCTCGTCGGAGACGATCTTCTCCAGAAGGCCCGAGCCCGCCTTCTCGTAGTGCTTCTTCATCGAATCGAGGATGGTGGCCTGCAGAGGCGGGATGAAGGAGTAGGCGTAGATCTGGCCGTGGGGATGGTGGAGGGTCACGCCCATCTCCACGCCGCGGTTCTCGAACGGCATGACGTATTTAATCTCCGGGTTCTTCCCGAGCTCCCGGGTCCGCTCGCCGAGGACCCGCAGGACCAGTTCGATCCGCTTCAGGGGGAGCTGGGTGAGCGAGGTGTCCGGATCCTTGGTGAAGACGATGACTTCGCAGACGCCGCGGGAGGGCTGGGTCGGGACGGGGAGCGCCGGCGCTTCCTGGGTCTGCGTATTGAGAGAGGGGAAGAGGTTTTCGAACACGGCGACCTCGTAGTCTCCGTCGGGCATCTCGGTCGGAAAGTCTTCCGACTTGGAAACGCTCAGCGGAGAGTAGTCCTTCGGCGGAAGGAACGTCCGGTTCTGCCGGTGGCTCGCGTAGATCACCCATTCCTGCCGGAGCGGGTGCCATCGCTGGTGCGGCGTCGGCTTCTTCCCGTCGTTGATGGGATTGGTGGCCCTGATCCCCTCGGGGATCGGTTTGTTAGAGTAGAGGTAGAGGGCACGACCGTCAGGTTTGGTG
>SXUH01000138.1 GCA_005791855.1 Bdellovibrionales bacterium | reverse complement strand
TTCCTCCTGGAGCTCGCCCGGAGAGTCCCCTGCGCCTACGACACCTTCCGGAGGGACCTGGGCCGCTCGATCCTCCTGGGCCTGGAGTTCCTCGTGGCCGGCGACATCGTCAACACCGTCTCCGTCGAGCCCACCCTCCGGAGCGTCTACATCCTGGGCCTCATCGTCCTCATCCGGACCTTCCTGAGCTTCTCCATCGAGGTCGAACTCGAGAAGCGCCTCCCGTGGCAGAGAGGGGAGAAGTGATGGAGGAGGTGCTGGACTTCTGGTTCCGCGAACTCACCCGGGCACAGTGGTTCAAGAAGGATCCGTCCCTCGACGCCCGCATGAGGGACCGCTTCGGCGAGCTCCTGCGAGAGGCGAGGAGCGGCGAGCTCGCCCACTGGCGGAGTTCGGCCCGGGGTCGCCTCGCGGAGATCATCGTCCTGGACCAGTTTCCGCGGAACATCCACCGGGGCCACGCGGAGGCGTTCTCGAGCGACGGCATGGCCCTCGTCCTCTCCCAGGAGTTCGTCCGGGGCGGGCACGGCCCTGAGCTCTCCCCCGAGGAGCGCGCCTTCGCCTACATGCCCCACATGCACAGCGAGTCCCGCCGCGTGCACCAGGAAGCCGTGAAGCTCTTCTCGGAGAGAGGGCTCGAAGACCGGTACCGCTACGAACTCCTCCACAAGGAGATCATCGACCGCTTCGGCCGCTACCCATCCCGGAACAGGATCCTCGGGCGGGCCTCCACCGCGGAGGAAGAAACTTTCCTCGAGACCCATCCGGGCTTCTAGCAGCGAAAAAAAATTTCTTTCCACACTCTTTCCACAATCGATTTCCCCCTCTCATAACTCGCTAGAATGAGTAAAAAAAAATCTTCGAATCTCTTCACTCGGTCTTTGCTCGCCGAAGTATGAAACCACCGTTTGTCAAAATTTTACTTGCAGTATTTTTCCTGATGAAGAAAATGAAAATATACGTCTTTAGTTTCGCTTAAGGTTTGCCACGGAAGGCAGGCTAAACACAAACCAAGAGGGAGTAACAATGTTAAAGAAAATTAGAGCAAATACCTTTGTCGCCACCACCGTCCTGGCCCCGGTAACATACGCATCCGTTCCGACCCTCGCCCTCACCTGGGACACCAACGTGAACACCGTGAGCATGACCAGTTCGCAGGAGGCGAAGATCCAGAGAGCCGAGGAGAAGATCAAGGCCGTCGTCGCTTCGTCGACGTTCCGGTCCCGGGTCCTCAACCACACCTACCGGGGTGTGAAGAAGTTCGTGGATAACAACGGCCTCACCAACTCCCAGATCTACTACAAGATCCTCTACGCCGCGGAGAAGCTCCAGCCCTCGAAGAACAACACCATGGACATGGGGATCAAGACCTACTACGAGAACTCCAACACCGTCGGCTGGACCTCCACCGGGAGCACCTACATCAACATGAACACGAAGTTCCTCAATAACTACACTTCCACCAACGTCACCCGGAACATGATGCACGAGTGGCTCCACAAGCTCGGCTTCAGCCACGCCGTCAGCTACTCCACCAGCCGGGACTACTCCGTGCCCTACGGCATCGGACGGATCATGGAAGAACTGGCCGCCAACTACTAAGAAGAGAGGTCCGACGTGAAAAAGCTAATCCCCATCCTGACCCTGCTCATCTGCGCCGAGGCCCGCTCGGTGGAAGTCGCCCACGAGTTCGACCGGAAGGAAGAAGTGGCCTGCCACAAGGAGATCCAAGACCTCGGTTGCGTGGACAGCGCCGACGAAGAAATCCTGGACTGCGTGGAACGGCAGAAGGCCAAGCTCAGCCCGACCTGCCAGAGCATCCACCTCGTAAAATCACAGAAGTAATCCAAGAGGGGCCCCTTCCGGGGCCCTTTTTTTTGTAAATTTTCCCGAACCTTTGTTTATTCCTTACAAAGTCTTTCATCTAGAGCTACAACCCTGGCGTTTGCTCAGGAACACGAAGGCTGCCAGAGATATAAGGGAACCTGGCTCTGCGGCGACCAGAAGCAGCCGGTCCAGAAGTGGGTCATCTCCGAAGGCTACGAGTCCTGTGACCGGTACAAGGGAACTCTCCTCTGCGGGATCAAGAATGTTCAGCCGAAGGATTTCACGAAGTGCTTCGTCGAGAGCGAAGTCATCTACTGCAAGATCTAGTCACGTCCGAGGGAATGGAGCGATCCATTCCCTCCGAAGTTTCAGTTAGAGTTTTTCGAAGAGCCGGTACTGGGAAGTGCAGCTCACATCATGGGCCACGGTGACCTCGCCGCTGGCGGTTTCGACGATCACAGAATCATTGCTCGAGAAGACGCCCGTCTTCGTCACCACGGTTAACTGCGAGCCGCCGGAGCTCACGGTCTCGAGGGACTTCCGCCCCTTGAGGTACAAGGTGAGCTTGCTCGAGAGGGTCTGCTTCTGGTCCTGCTTCCCGGCGAAGAGGACGTCGAGGTCGAACCCCTTGGCGAGGATCGTGTTCGCGATGGAAGTGCTGAGGTTCGAAGCCTCCGTCACGGTCTGCTTGGCGTTGAGCTGGAGCTCCGAGAGGTGGAGCTTCCGCTTCACCACGAGCTCCGGCTCGTTCGGTGCACTCACGATGAGCTTGATCTTACAGTAGTAGTTGATGCTCTCCGCCTGTGCGGCACCGGAGAGGACACCGAGGAGCGAAAGACCTAGAAGCATCTTTGAGAATTTCATGGGAACCCCTTTTGTTTGGACCATCTTCTCAAACCGCCGAGGGCTCCGGGGACTTTTGAAATCTTTTACAGGGGTGTCAAAACTTTTGACAGTGGAGGAATATTCCAGAGGAGGGGAGGGGCTTTTTTAATTTCAATCACCTAATTGTTTGGTGCCAAAAAGACTCTGGGAAGATGACAGACGTGTAAGCTTATTTCGTTTGCGCAGAAACTTTTATTCAATGTACATACTTTACGTACGTTTAACGGAGGTACTCAATGAACAAATTTTTCGTCTTCTTCCTGATGGTTCTGTTCGCAGTTCCAGCTCTTGCTCAACACCGTGGAGACTACGGCCACGGTCGTGGCTATGGCCGCGGCTACGGCCGTCCTGGTTACAACCGGCCTTACCGGCCAATCCCTCGTCCGATGCCTCGACCAGGCTACGGCCGCCCTGGGTACAGCCGTCCGGGCTCTTGCGTAGTAGCAATGGTCAACCGTCGCGGTCG
>SXUH01000137.1 GCA_005791855.1 Bdellovibrionales bacterium | reverse complement strand
GGGGACGCGGGTCACCCCCTTCTTCGGCGAGAGCTTGAGCTCGACCAGGGTGTTGAGCCAGATCAGCTTCTCCGTCCGGAAGTTCCCCTGGTTCTCCACCCGGCAGCGGGCCCACTCGCTCTCGAGCTCGAGCGTCTTGCTCAGGACGATCTGGCTCAGGACCTTGAGCGGGCAGATCTTCGAGAAGTGCGGGATGTTGTTGAGCTCGGGCCGGGAGAGGAAGTGGTAGGTCTGGTCGAACCGTCCGTCGAAGAAGTAGAGGGTGGCGAGGTACCGGTAGATGATGGGCCGCAGGGGCGTGTCCACCCGGGCGATCTTCGAGAGGTGCATGCGCGCGAGCTCCATCTCGCCGTTCATCAGGTAGTACTTGACCTTCCGGAGGAGGTCCCCCTGGATCCGGGTCTCCGTGAAGAGCACGCGGCGCTGCTCTTCGAGCTCGAAGATGTCCGCGGGCGGCGCGAGGTTCCCCCGGAGCCGCAGGAGGCTGTCCGTGGAGTAGCTGATCGATCCGCCGGTGGAGGAGATGGGCACGTCCACGGAGGCCGCGAGGGCCACGCGGCTCCCGAGGAGGGCCAGGGTAAAAAAGATCGGCAGCAGATTCATGGTAAACCTATCGAAAGTTCCGCCGATAAGTTTAAAAAGATCTTCGGAGGCGTGTGACTAAACTGGTCGGGTTCTTAACGGTGTTCCTCTGCGCTAGCTGCTGGGCCCTCGCCCCGGTGGAGGGCCTCCTGCTCGGGGAGGTCGACGCCGACCTCCAGAGCGACCCCCTGAACTTCATCTTCAGCAACGACTACGACCAGAGCCAGTTCGGAGAGAACCGGAAGGTCAAGGTCTACCACAGCACCTACCACCGGGGCCAGGAGCTCCACGAGAGCTGCGGCTACCTCGGGGCCATCACCTACGCGACCCCGTGGCAGGAAACCCAGGCCCGGAGGACCATCGTGGCGACCCTCCAGTACCTCGGGCTGGACATGGCCGTGAAGGCCATCGGCACCTACGCCAAGGACCTGCAGGTGTCCGAGGCGGAGTACCGGCAGCTCGCGACGAACCTGGTGCGGAACTACTGCTCGAAGAACATCACCGTCTACTCCCTCCGGCTCCTCGAGGAGTCGCTCAAGCACTACTACGCGAACCCCGTCCCGGCGTCCATGCCGTCGGTGGCCACCTCGCCGTTCGCCTCGGCGGCGGTGAAGAACAAGACCCAGACCCCGGAGGCCCGCTCCCGGGAGTTCGAGCAGGTGATAAAAAACTTCCGCGCCCTGTGCTCCTGGGGCGGTGACGTGGACGACTACCGGATGCTCGCCCCGTACCTGAGCAACCGCTACATCATGGCCTTCGTGATGAACAACCTCGCCGGGATCAGCTACCAGCTCCCCGACGCCTCCCGCGAAGTCCGGCGGGTGTGGGACGACCGGACGGTGCAGGTGGCCTGCACCGACCTCATCTGCCGGAGAGAATCACCCCAGGCCTTCCAGAGGATCTTCCCCCTAAGCCTCGGCTCCACCGGTGTCGCCACCGACGTGGCCAAGCAGTACTGCCAGCACTTCCGGATGCAGGGCTACTCCAACCTCCGCACGCTCCCCGAGGTGAAGGGCTGGGTCAAGGCCCAGGAGCTCGAGAGCCCGATCTTCGAGACCTCCATGTTCCTGAGCCTCCTCACCGGCGTTCCGGACCTGGTCTTCGGGGCCGACGCCTACCAGGACATCCCGCTCCTGGTGAAGAGTAGTATCGACGACCGCTGGAACCGGTGGGCGAAGGTCGTCCTCGAGACCTTCTCTCGCTCCCTCTTCTACGAGGAGTCCTTGAAGGTCCGGGTGGACCCGCGGACCGACCGCCTCTCCCTGCGCACCGACGGCTTCGGGGTCAACGTCAACGTCACCCTCGGAGAGCTCGACCGGCTCCTCAGGGACACCGACAAGCTCAAGCTGAGCTTCGACCTCGACCTCAGTAAGAACTTCTTCCGCTCGCTCCGGACCCGGTGGACCGCGCTCGCCAGAGAAGTGGACACCGACGGACAGGAAGCGCTGAAGAAGGAGATCGCGGCCTTCGTCGAGCTCCAGCTCCAGCAGAAGCGGAGGTACTTCACCCAGAGCATCTGGAACGAGAACTTCTCCTACCTCATCGCCGAGGAGCTCATCTCCCAGGCGCTCCGGTACGAGGGCCCCCTCTTCGAGTCCTACGCGGACCGGATGCTCAAGGTCCCAATAAAATTCTCCTACGGCCTCTTTGCCTTGAGCTATCTTCGTAATAGGACGGACCTGAGCTCGGGGAAATTTAAGCTAAATCTCTAGTTTCAAATCACGCGAACTGGAGTACCCTTGACGAAAATCTAAGAGAACCCATCTTGTCGTATGCCCAAGAAACTAGCCAAACCGCAGATTGACCCAGAAGTCGTTCCGTCCTCGAAGAAGGGGACGAAGGCGCAGAAGCGAGACGACGTCATCGAGGTCCGCTCCGAGGACGACGAGGAGTTCTTCGAGCCCACGGGCCCCATGGACGCGCTCGTGCCCATGATGACCGAGACGCTCCCGGTGCTCAAGAGCTCC
>SXUH01000013.1 GCA_005791855.1 Bdellovibrionales bacterium | reverse complement strand
ACTTAATCTTGAAGGTAGCTCAACAAGTTGGGGCCATTATCAAGTTCAATTTTCAGGATTGAACAAGTTAAAAATCAAGCTGCATCATAATAAAGACATCTATTATTTCATCATTTTTGAAATATTTTTTATTGTTGTGGTGATGGTAATATTCACAATCTTGAATAGAACCTTCAGGAAAGTTTCTGAAGAGTATATATATGCACCTGTAAAAATTATGACGGAGTCTTTCAGCAAAGGGAAAAAGACAAATCCTGAGAAATTCAACATCTTTGAAATTCGCTTTTTGGCAGAGGCGTTAAATAAGTTTTTAGACAAGTCCAAACATGAGGAAGCTCTTAGACAGAAGGCAAGTTTGTATGAACTATCTCAGAAAGTTGCGCATGATATACGGTCACCTCTAAGTGCTCTGGAGATGGTTGTTTATGATATACAGAACATTGCCTCTGAGCAAAAGGAAATTGTTAGTCTTTCTATAAAAAGAATAAGCGATATAGCTAATGACCTCTTAAATAAGAACTACTCCAATTATAGTGACATGGGCTTAAAAATCCAGCTTTTGAATCCTGTTCTGCAGTCAATTGTCTTTGAAAAAAAGTTTCAATATAAAAATCATCAAAATGTAAGGATCGAATTCGCTGAAACTAATCAAGGATTTCCTTTTGTTGAAATAAATACTTCTGACTTTAAAAGTGTGTTGTCAAATTTGATAAATAATTCAGTAGAGTCGTTTGTCGAAACCAAAGGTTCAGTTGTAATTAGTTTTGAAGTCGTGGCCGATATGGTTAAAGTGTTGGTTAAGGATAATGGTAAAGGAATTGATAAAAATGAGTTGAATGATTTGATTACGAATCCAAGATCATTAAATAAGGCAGGAGGATTTGGAATAGGTCTAAGAACAGCATTTGAATCTGTGAAGAAATTTTCCGGTGATTTATCAATTCATTCTGAGCTAAGGAAAGGAACGACCGTAGAGATATCATTACCAATAAAAAGAACTCCCGAATGGTTTTGCGAAAAAATAGAAGTTACATCTAATTCAATTATTATTGTGATAGATGGTGACAAACAAAATCATCAATTGTGGGAAAAAAGATTTAAAAGTTTAAATCTTCCGAACGAAAGATTCTTCTACTCAGAGGCTCCAAATATTATGGATAAGAAATTTTTATACATTATAGAATTAGAGCTATTAGATAACAGTCTCAATGGACTTGAGCTAATTGTCAAAAATAGATTAGATATGTCTTATTTAGTAACTCAAAAATTTGAGGATGAGGCTATTCAGGCAAAAGCAATGAGAGAAAGTATAAAAATCATTCCTAGAACAGAATTATTAAACCTACCAATCGAAATAATGGCATAGATGCAGGATATCTCTGCATCTATGCTTAACCCTGGACTAACTTCTAACCGACTCCGCATACGCCTTCTTATCATCAACTAACGCCGCAATCACAAGATCCCCGCTGACGTTTAGAGTGGTCCTACACATATCCAGGAATCGGTCCACCCCGAGGATGAGCGCAATCCCTTCCGCGGGAATACCGACTCCGTTCATGATGATCATGATAAGAGGCAAGGATCCACCCGGAACCCCGGCCGTACCGATACCGGCGATGATACACATGATGACGACCTGGACCTGCTGGGCAGTGGTCAGGTCAACCCCGAACACCTGGGCAAGGAAGAGAACCGTCACACCTTCGAAGAGGGCGGTTCCGTTCTGGTTCGCCGTCGCTCCCACCGTCAGAACGAACCTCGAGATGGCCGGAGTAAGGCCGAGCTTCGTTTCCGCAACTTCGATGGACTTCGGTAAGCACGCGTTGGACGAAGAGGTGGAGAATGCGTAGAGCATCACATCCTTCGAATCAGAAAAGAACTTCCACGGAGATCTCTTAGCGACAACCTTGAGCAGGAACGCGTAGACCACGAACTGCTGGATCAGGAGGCCCGCCACGACGACCGCGGAGAAGTAGAACAGGGACTCGAAGATCGAAAGGCCGAACTTGAAAGCGGTGTTGAACACGATACAGAAAACGGCATACGGAGCGATCTTCATCGCAACTTCCACGATCTTAAGGGAGGCGTTGAAGATCTCTTCCAGGATCGCCATGATCTTCAGTTCCTTCCGCTGCTCGGCCTTGTGGTACATGTAGAAAGCAAAGCCGAAGAACAGGGCGCAGAACATGAGAGAGAGCATCTCGCCTTCGAGGGCCCGCACGGCCGCTTCCAGAGGGTTCTTCGGAATGATCTCAACCAGCGCCTGGGCGAAAGACTTGGAGCTCTTGGCGTTGTTGGAGATGGTTTCAACGTTAGCCTTGGTAGTCTCGTAGATCGAGGTGTCGACCTTGAAGCCTTCGCCGGGTTTGAAAAAGTTCACCAGGCCGATTCCGATGAGAACCGAAGCGGTGGAGGCGATGATGGTGTAGAGGAGGGTTTTGGATGCGACCTTCCCCACGCCTTGATGACTAGCCAGGTCATAGACGCCAAGGACCAGAGCTGAGAACACCATTGGAACAACTATCATGAAGAGGAGTCGGAGGAAGATCTGTCCAACGGGAATCATTAGGTATTCGTTAACCTTCTGTAGCCAGAATAATTCCTGGAAGGGGTGGGCCATGGAACCAAGGATGATACCCGCGACCAATCCTAACAATAACTTGTAATGGTTTTTCAAACTCTACTCCTGGTAAGCTTTGACTAAATCTTAGAATGATTAAGGAAATAAGTCCATTATTGAGAAATAAAGATTCCTCGCCCCCTTTGATGATCGGTTTTTGAGGAGTATCGTTTTAAGTGGTCCCAGAGTGATCCCATAATGGAGTAAGTTTTATTATGGATAACAGAGTCTTTCTTTTTCCGATCAACAACTCGGTCCTCTTCAAGAAGGTGACCCTCCCGTACCACATCTTCGAACCCCGGTACAAGCGCATGGTGAACGACTCGATCCGGCTCCAGGTGCCCATCGCGGTCATCCCGTACGATCCGTCCAACGTCTACCGGAACGAGATCTGTGTCGCGGGGATGCCGCACATCCTGGCGACCTACCCCGACGGCCGGTTAGACATCTACATCACGGGGACGGTGAAGTGCCGGCTCACGGACTTCATCTCCGAGGATCCGTACAACGTTTACCACTACCGGCCCATGCAGGAGGATACCCTCATCGACGAGACCTACCAGCTCGAGATCGAAAGTCTGAAGACCCTGCTCGAACGGTGGTCGCTCCACTTCCTCCCGGATCCGACACAGCGGGAAAACTTCTCCAACACACTGGAGGACCCGGAGCTCTTGGTGAATTACTGTACCGTGTTTCTGGTGGACGACGCTGAGGTGAAGAAGGAAGTGATGGAGGCCAGTAGTCTGAAGGAAAAAATCCGGATCATCTTACAGATGATTGGCCCTAAAGAAATCTCTCTCGGGCCATTCATGCCAACGCTGAAATTCTAATTACTTCTTTTTGTTTAGCTTGCCTGCAGCAATCTTTGCTTTGATCTTTGCTTTCTTCTTGGCCTGACCTGCGCGCTGAAGCATTTTCTTGGCCTGACTTTTACGACCGTAACCCATAGTTCAATCCTCTTTGTAAGTTCTTAATAGGGACACATTATTGATAAAGGTTTTTTTATTGTAAAGCTTTTCCGACTGTTTAACAATGATGAGGCTTTGATTTATATCTTAAGGAGTTCATATGAAGACCATAATCTTAATCGCCTGTCTGTTAGTATCGTTTTCCGCTCTCGCCGCCAAGAGAAACATCACCCTCGTGAACTACGAGACCGACGGGGTTAAGCAGTGGCTCCCCGGCACCATCATCGTGCAGAAAGGTGACGACGTGGAGATCACGCTCATCAACAACGTCCCCTCCGGCGTCCACGGATTCATGATCCCGGACTTCAACGTAAGAAAGGAAGTCCAGAAGGGGAAGAAAGAAGTCGTGACCTTCAAGGCCGAGAAGGCCGGCCTCTTCGATATGAAGTGTCATCTCCACCCGGCCCACGTCGGCGGCCAGCTCCTCGTCATCGAATAAGTCTTCCTAGACAGGTCTCTGGGCGGCGTACTTCGTCCGGAGGCCTGCGATTCCCCACCACGCGAAGGTCCCCAGCCACACCAGGCAGCCGAAGGGATGGAGGATCATCGCGCCCCAGGATTCCTGGAACACGATCTTGGAGAAAAACCGGTAGAGGAGTAAGAGCGTGAAGCTCGCCAGCGCCCAGAACGGGTGGGACATGAAGCTCACCACCGGGAACGACCAGATGAAGAGGGCGCAGATGAAGAGCCCCAGGCCCACGTGGTCACCCTTGCTCCAGAGCTCTTCCCAGTAGGTCTTCATCTGGAAGACCTGGACCTTGAGGTCGTCCGGGTAGTAGCGCTTGAGGTGCTTCTCGCCGAAGGCGAGCATGTAGGTCCGGTTCTCGGCGTCCCACTGGCGGGCGAGGGCTTCCTTCCAGGACGGGATGGTGATCTTGCTGAAGTCGAAGCGGAGGAAGGTCTCCCGGGTCATGCCCATCCACCCCTGGGCGATGCTCATGAGCGGGTGGGAGATGTTCCGGCGGAACTTCCGGAAGCCGAAGACCGACACCAGGGCGAGGGTCGGGTTCAGGGCGGCGACGGCTTCTCCCAGGAGGTTCACCCGGGCCGTCTGCGGGAGCACGAAGTAGGGCTTCTGCTTCTCGCTCACGAGCCGCGCGAGCGAGAGGAAGGCGGTTTCGGTCGGCACCAGCTCCGCGTCCCCGATGATCACGACCTCGCCCTTGATGTGGGTGGAGATCTGCTCGATCATCCACGGGATGGCCTCGCGGCCCGCGGGCCTTGCGCCGAAGATGTGGAGCTCGACGTAGGGGAGCTTCTCCTTGAGCTGGTTCCAGGCGATGAGCGACGGGTGGTAGGAGTCGATGAGGATGTGGATCTTCAGCTGGCCCGGGACGAGCTTGTAGGAGCTCAGGCTCGCCATCCACGGCTCGAGGTAGAACTCCGAGCGGGCGGCGATGGGGATGATCAGGTCGATGGTTCCGGGGAAGACGTCCTTGCCGTCGAGCTGCTTCCCCACCAGCGCGTTCTTCACGAGGGTGTAGATCATGACGACGGTGAGTCCGAGTGCGATTAGTCCTAACATAGCGGAGCCCTTTCTCTGGGGTTTTTCGCCCCCCGTCTTACCTCATTCGTCGAGCAATGTCCCTTTCAAATTGAGGGAGAGGCTGTAAAGAATACCTAGTGTGAGGACCCCGAAGAAGAGGTGGGGCGGCTGCATGCTCGCCGGGAACTCGAAGTAGTTCAGGGAAACGCCCGTAACCACATTTCCCAGTGAGGAAAGGAAGGCGAGGGTCGCGAGGAAGAAGGCGCTCCGGTTGAAGTTATTCCGGAGGTACACCAGGAGGTAGAGGAAGATGCAGATGATCAGGATGGAGAAGGTCCGGTGGACGTAGAAGATGCTCCCGAGGTGGGAGACGACCGTCTCATGAGTCGCCGTCTGGGTGTCCCGGGTGAGGTGGTCGACCTGCTGCCGGACCTGGGTCCCCAGCAGGACCTGGAGGAAGGTCACGGAGACCAGGAGCTGGGAGATCCCCAGGGCCGTGGCGTCCACCTTCTGGACCACCCCGCTGTCCTGCAGGTCCCGGCAGTACTTGCGCAGGTACAGGAGGCCGAAGAGCAGGACCACCGCCATGAACATGTGGACCGTGATCAGAAACGGCTTCAGGTGAGTGGAGACCACCAGGGCGCCGATGGCCCCCTGGACCAGGATGAGGAAGAGGAGGCCGCCGCAGAACCAGGGGAGGTTCCGTTCGTAGTCCCGCATGCCGAAGGAGAGGCCAAAGAGTACCACAATAAAGAGGCCCAGGATTGCTCCCAGCAAACGGTTGAGGTATTCAGTCCAGGTTTTAAACGGGTCGAAATCTGCGATTGTTTTTCCCGCAATCTTGTAAACTTCCTTATAATCAGGAGGTAGCTCGGTGATGTCCATGGGCGGGACCCACTGGCCGAAGCAGCGGGGCCAGTCGGGGCAGCCGAGGCCCGAGCCGGTCCCGCGGACGACCGAGCCCGCGAGGATGACGAGGTACGTACCGAGGATGGAGAAGAGGATGACCCGTTGGAAGCCTTTCATAGCATAAAGGTAACACGGTCAAAAAAATTTTCCAGAAAATTGATAAAGGTCCCAGGAATGTTTTTCTCCGAAATAGTTTTACTTGGCCTGGCCCTCGCCATCGACGCGGCGGTGGTCGCCTTCGCCATCGGCCTCCTGAACCTCAAACTCCCTTCTTCCCTGCGCTGGCAGCGCGGGGCCACCGTCGCCCTCCTCTTCGGGGCCTTCCAGTTCTTCATGCTGTGGCTCGGGAGCTGGGGCGGCTACCTCTTCTCCTTCTCGTCCTACGGGTACCTCTTCCAGTTCGTCGTCGCGGCGATCTTCTTCCTCATCTCCCTGAAGTTCTTCCAGGAGAGCCTGAAGCACGAGGAGCGGAACCTGGAGTGGAAAATTCTTCCCATGCTCCTCCTCGGGGTCGCCACGAGCGTCGACGCCCTGGCGGCCGGGATCAGCTTCGGGACCTTGCCCAACTCGACCTCCGCCGCCCTGGAGGTCGGGGTGATCACAGTCGTCATGGCCGGGGCCTTCTACGCCTTCTCCCAATTCTTAAAACAAATCCCGGAGCGCTGGCTCCTCCGGTTCGCGTCCGCGATCTTCCTCTTCCTGGGAGCGCAGACCGTCTGGGAATTTTTCTACCGAGGTAGCACATGAACGTCGACTACAAGGACCTGAAGGCCGCCTACGAGGTCTTGAAGAAGATCATCCACCCCACGCCACTGGTCTACAACGAGTGGCTCTCGCAGCAGTACAAGTGCCAGATCTACCTCAAGCTCGAGAACATGCTCCCCATCGGATCCTTCAAGATGCGCGGGGCGACCTACAAGCTCTCCCAGCTCACGGCCGCGGAGAAGAAGCAGGGGGTCCTCGCGGTGAGCGCCGGGAACCACGCCCAGGGGGTCGCCTGGGCCGCCAACCGCTTCGGGATCCAGGCCTCGATCATCATGCCGCTCGGGTCTCCGCTCACCAAGATCCGCAACACCGAAACCCTCGGGGCCAGGGTCATCCTCCACGGCAATAGCATCGAAGACGGCTTCGTCCACGCCCAGGAGCTGATGAAGAAGAAGAAGATGACCTTCGTCCACCCGTACCACGATCCGTCGGTGATCGCGGGCCAGGGGTCGGTGGCCTTCGAGCTCCTGGAGCAGCTCCCGCAGCTGGACTACGTCTTCTCCGCCATCGGCGGGGGCGGGCTCGTCTCGGGCATGGGCCTGGTACTTAAGGGAAGTAAGTCCAAGGCCAAGGTCATCGCGGGCCAGGCCTCCGGGTGCAGCCCGATGGTCGAGTCCCTCAACGCCGGGAAGATCAAGAAGATCGAGACCGCGACCACCTTCGCCGACGGCATCCGGGTGAAGAACGTCTCCGAGGACATGTTCAAGATCCTCGGGAAGGTCGTCGAGTCCTCCCACTCCGTCGACGACGAGAAGCTCGCCTGGGCCATCCTCCAGCTCATGGAGAAGGCGCGGGTGATCGCCGAAGGCGCCGGGGCCCTCCCGCTCGCGCTCTTCGACCAGCTCTACCAGAAGAACCCGAAGCAGTTCAGAGACAAGAAGGTCGTCCTCGTGATCTGCGGCGGGAACATCGACGTGAACCTCCTCGAGCGGATCATCGACCGCGGGCTCATCGAGTCCCACCGGAAGGTCCGGATCTCGATCCCCATCGCGGACAGGCCGGGGATCCTCCACCACCTCACCAAGATCATCAAGGACGTCGGGGCCAACATCCTACAAGTGGTCCACGACCGGGACTCGTCCAACACGGGGATCACCGGGACGAACGTGTTCTTCACGCTGGAGACGAAAGGGGAGGAGCACCTCACGGAACTCCTGAGGGAGCTCAAGAAAGACTTCCCGCAGAGCAACGTCATCAGTTAAAAAAAAGAGGGGCCCGAAGGCCCCTCTTGGGATTCGTTAGCTTACTGGCCCATGCCCTCGGGGTTGCCCTGGTTCTCGATGGAGCGGTAGTCCTTCTTCGGAACTTCCTTCCCGGGCTCTCTCGTGTTCTCGATGGTCGCCTGGCCCTTCTTATACACTCCGTCCGGACAGGAGATGGTGTTGGCGTCTTCCTTCTTGCATCCGGAGAGCTCGTCGGCGGCGGGCTTATTCTCAACGACCTTCTCCCGCATGAGCGGACCGGGCTTCGACTCACACTTCTTGGTCTTCTCGTTCCAGTGCGGAACCGAGTGGCCCGTGTGCATCTGTCTTTCACACTGCTGCTTCGGCGACATCCCGAAGCGTTCGGCCTGCGCGAAGGAAACACCAGAAACTGTGAGGAGCAGGGTCAGGGTCGCAAGGTACTTCATAATCCACCTTTCCATTAGAGTTGTTGACTCAATCTTATATCGGCAGGTCGACTAGATAAAATAAAACAAATTTGAGCAAAACAGTAAAAAATTTATCTGGTCGCGCCCGCCGAGTGTCGAAGGTTTAGACACTCGTTCAGAAGCCTCCCTGGGGTGAGGAAGTAAGTGTGGGTTTTCCCGACCGGCCCGCTGGCCCTCGGCTTGCTCCTCCTGGTGAAAACCACTTTCCAGGAGCCTCGGTGAAGTCCACCCCTTCTCGTTTCTTTAACGTCGCCTTCTTCCTCGCCCTCGCTTCTCTCACCACCGGCCCCCTGGCCCGGGCCTCGAGCGAGCTGTCCTGTGTGGACCACGGGGCGAAGGGGATCCTGGGAGCGCTACCTGCCACGGACCGCTTCCTCCATCTGGACCTGATCAAAGACTTTAAGGACGTGGAAGTCCTCCGGATCTTCGGGAGCACGGCGGGGAACTGCCGCCTGGTGGGGGGCGAGCTCTTCCTCTCCAAGGAACTCCGAGACCAGTTCTCCCGGGAGGAGAAGCTCCTCAAGCAATACATGAAGGCCGCGAAGGAAGAGCTGCCGAAGAATAGCGACCAGCTCGCCATCCTCTCCCGCGCCCTGAGGAAGATCGCCGCCGACGGCGTCTGCGGAACCTTCGACGCGGAAACCCTGAAGGCGAACCTCCCGGTCTCCCTGAAGACCATGGCGGCCATCGACGTCGGCTTCGACTACGTCGTCGGCACCGGCATGAGCCCGGAGGAGATCGCGAAGCTCCACTACCCACTCAAGAGATTCCTAAGCAAGTTCGACTACAAGATCTCCGAGCTCGGGGGCCTGGGCTACGGCCTCATCGACATCATGAACGCCCAGCTCCCGAAGACGGAGATCCGGGCCGAGTTCACCGCCGCGGACTTCCGGAACGTCGGCTACAGTGCGAGCACCGTGCGAGACGTCGGCTACACCCTCGCCGAGGCCAAGGCCGGTGGCTTCACCCTCATCTCCCTCGTCAACGCCGGGTTCTCGAACGCCGACCTTAAGAACCAGTTCACCGCCGCCGACTACAAGGACGCCGGCTACTCCGCGAGCTCCGCCAAGGCGACGGGCTACAGCGTCTCTGAGCTCGCAAGCGGAGGCTACGAACTCATCTCCATCGTGAACGCCGGCTACCCGAGCCAGGACGTGAAGGCGCAGTTCTCCGCGAAGCAGTTCAAAGACGTGGGCTACTCCGCCAGTAGCGCCAAGGGCTTCGGCTACAGCGTCGATGAAATGAAGCGGGGAGGCTACGAGGTCATCTCCATCGTCAACGCCGGGTTCCCCGCCTCCGACATCAAGGCGAGGTTCTCCGCAGAAGACTTCAAGCACGCGGGGTACTCCGCGAGCACCAGCAAGAGCATGGGCTACACCGTCGCCGAGCTCAAGGCCGGGGGCTACGACCTCATCTCCATCATGAACGCGGGCTACACAGCGGCCGAGGTCAAGGGCCAGTTCTCCGGGAAGAGCTTCAAGGACGCCGGCTACTCGGCGAGCAGCGCGAAGGGCATCGGGTACGGCGTCGCCGACCTCAAGGCCGGGGGCTACGACCTCATCTCCATCATGAACGCCGGGTACCCGGCCCAGGAGATCAAGGTCCAGTTCTCGGCCTCGAACTTCAAGGAGGCCGGCTACTCCGCGAGCAGCGCTCAGCAGGTCGGCTTCAGCGTCTCCGAGTGCAAGCGGGGAGGCTACTCGCTGATCGAAATCATGAACTCGGGCCTCTCTCCCAAGGACATCAAGGAAGCCTTCAGGACCTCGGACTTCAAGCAGGCCGGGTACAGCGCCTCCACCGTCAGAAACCTCGGCTACACCGCGGCCGAAGCCCTGGCCGGAGGCTACGACAGGGACCAGCTTAGAAACGCGGGCTACGACGTCGAGTAAGGGATAAGGAGCTTTTATGATTCGCATAGCAATCTTCGCAGCAGTCTTCGCGCTCACGGCCCAGGCCCGGGCCGCGATCGAACCGCAGGACTTCCTCCCGGCCAAGGTCCTCGGCAAGTACGAAGACCGAAACAGTCCGACCAAGGAGTCCTACATCATCGACACCGGAACCGGCATCGCCGTGGTCCGGATCCCGCAGAAGAACGGCCGAGAACTCCTCACCTCGCTCTGGGGTGACTGCCGGGGGGCCCTTCCGGTGAAGCAGGCGGCGAAGCTCGCCGAAAGCGAGTTCTGCCGGGCCGTGCGGAACCCGGAGTTCGACCAGCCGGAGCGGGGCCTCGAGGCCTACACCTTCAGCGACCCGGAGACGGCGGCGCGGAACTACCGGAGGAACCTCGTCTTCTTCTCCCTCACGCTCGTGCCAGGATTTTTCTTCTCGGATGCGGCGACGGTGACCTTCCTGCTCCCGACGGATTTGAAGCAGCTCGAGAGCAGGCCCCTCGAGACGGAGATCCGGATCTACCGGGGGACGACGCGGAAGCCGGAGCTCAAGATCCAGAAGCTGAAACCACTCTAGGCTGTGCGGGAGCGAGCTCCCGCACTCGAGCCCCGGGTCTAGGTCTTCTTCGGTTCTTCCTTCTTGCAAGAGCCGTCCTTGCACTCCTTCTCCTTGCAGCAGGCCTTTTCCTTGCTGCAGCTCTGGGCTTCCTTTTCCTTCGCGCAGCACTTCCGGTGGTGGGAGCAGGCGGAGAGAGAGAGGATCGCGGACAGGGTAACGAACGATAGCAGCTTCATCGAACTTCCTTTGTAGGTGTGGTGTCTCTTAGTATAGGTCCGATCGAAACCCGAGCAAGACCGGAAGAGATTAACCACCTAGAGGAAGCCGTGGTTGAAGAGGCTGAAGGAGAGCTCCTGGAGCTTCTTGAGCCGCGCCTGGACCTCCGGGTCGTCCAGCCGCTTGGGGAAGTACTTGAGCTGCGGTTCAAGTATCTTCCAGTTGTCGAGGAGCATGATGTGCTCGTCGAAGGAAATCTTCCCCACCCAGAGGGAGCGGAGGTCGGCGTTGAAGAAGTGCATGTGGTAGAGGAGTTCGATCATCCCGTGGAGGTAGAGGAGCTCCTTGGTGAAGGCCATCCCGCCCTCGAACGGCACGCCCCGGAACACCCGGAGCGTGAGCTTGAAGGCGTCCAGGTCCGCCATCTCGTGGTGGCGCAGGTACTCGTAGACCTCGGTGATGCTCGACCCGCGCTCGGCCATGGAGGTGGCCAGGTGCCGGAGGACGACCTTGTTCCACCGCTCCTTGGTCATGCACCCGGTGATGAGCTCGGTGACGATGGCGAGGCCCTCCTGCATGAAGGTCGTCTTCGGCGCCCAGGTCGAGAGCCAGGGGTTGTCGACCTGGGCCGCGCCGTTGAGGGAGGTGCCGAGGTGGACCCAGCCTTCGTGGACGAGGAAGATGTCCAGGTGGCCAGTGGTGTAGGCCTTGAACGGGTTCAGCTTGAGCGTGCGTCGGCCAGCGGAGGAGTCGGAGAGGAGGGAGGTCGAGGGCTTCACCTCGAAGTCCGCCGGGTCGAAGGTCTCCGTCATCTTCTCCCGGAGGTACCGGAGGGCCTCTTCGCCCTGGAGCTTCCGCTCGCTCGTGTCCTCGATGCAGAACTCCGGCACCTTCTCGAGGAAGTAGAGGAAGGCGTTGTTCTTCCCCATCTTGTGGGAGGTCCCGTAGAGCTTCGTGCAGTGTTCGTAGAAGAAGACGTTGTCGAAGTTCTCCATCATCGAGAGGAGGAGGTGGTAGTCCTGGATCCGCTGGGTGAAGATCTGCTTGAGCGACGGCGGGAGCTCGGCCTTCGCGAGCTGGGTCAGGAAGGTGGCCATGGCCCGCTTCTTCTCGTCGACGTTCACCGGGAAGGGAACGCTCACGTCCTCGAGCTCCTGGATGAAGGTCCGGTGCTGGGGGAAGAGTTGGTTCAGCTCTCTGATCGGGTAGCGGGGATGGCCCAGGAAGCTCAGGTCCTTCGCGATCTCCTTAAGCCGATAAGAGAAGTCCTTTATTAGCGCTCGATCCATGTCCCACTATCGGTAAGTAAATGTCTGAATTGTAATGTTAAATTTACGTTATTATTAAGTATTACGCGAAATAGATTTTAACAAAAGGAATGCAATGAAATTTCTTATGCTTTTTGCCGTCTGTGCAAGTGTAAACGCATGGGCGAATCTCCATTTAGCACCGCCGGACTTCTATACCCAACTGGGGAAGGCAGTCTTTGTTGATTTCACGAAAGCGCAGTACGACGTCACCTACGACATCCCTTCCGAAACCACGAAGGTGAAGACCACCATCTGGTTCACCGCCACCAAGGCCGGGAAGCCCGTCTTCGACCTCGTCCCGGACGTCGACGGCCTGACCTTGAACGGGGCCCGGGCCGGCTCCCGGCAGATCAAGTTCCCCGACGGGGCCTCCGAGCTTCGCATCGTCGACCGGGAAGTGGCCCCCGGCGACCACGTGCTCCAGATCACGAGCTCCTTCGACGCCAACGTTTCCTATGACTACACCAACCGCACCGTCTCGAGCGCGTTCTGGATCCGGGACCTGCGGGACCGCATGTTCCTCGAGCAGTACGTCCCGTCGAACTTCGAGTTCGACCAGTACCAGATGGTCCTCAACGTCACCTTCGTCGGAAACCGCCGGGCCCAGGAGATCTTCACCAACGGAGAAGTTTCGAAGAAGTCGGCGAACTCCTGGAGCATCACCTTCCCGAAGCACTTCACCGTCTCCTGCCCGTACTTCCACACGGCCCCGAAGGGGAAGTTCGTCCGGGCCGACTTCAGCTACCCGTCCATCAGCGGCCGGCAGATCCCGATCACCATCTACTCGCCGAGCGCGGGCCAGACCGAGGAGTTCCGGCAGGAAACCAGGAGAGTCCTGGAGGAGCTCGAGAGCGACTACGGGGCCTGGGGACATCCGAGCTTCCTTGCCTACGGCACGCCGAACGGCTCCGGGGGGATGGAGCACGCCGGGGCGACGGCCACGTCCTTCTCCGCCCTCGACCACGAGATGCTCCACTCGTACTTCGCGAAGGGCGTGATGCCCGCCAACGGAAACTCCGGCTGGATCGACGAGGCCATCGCGAGCTGGAGGGACAAGGGCTACACCCGCCTCCCGGCCCCGGGGTTCGGCGGGAGCAACCTCGGAAGCCAGTCCGCCTACAAGAGGAGCACCGACGACCGCGCCTACCGGCTCGGGAACGCGTTCATGAGCTACGTGGACTACCGGCTGCAGAACGTCGGAGGCCTCAAGGCCTTCCTCAAGGGCTACCACCAGGCCTACAGGAAAACCGTGATCACCACGGAGCACTTCAAGAACAACCTGGAGTTCTTCAGCGGCCTGGAGTTCGACGGGGATTTCCAGACCTACATCTGGGGGAAGAATTCGAAGGACGCTCCCGAGGCAGGCGAGAACCCGGCCCACCCGGAGCTGACGGAAGAAGAACTCCGAGGGCTCCTCTAGGCTAGCCCCGGGCCTTCTCCGCCCAGAGCCGCTTGGCGCGCTGGAGCTTCTCGTAGGACGCGAGGAGCTTCTGGTGCATCTCGAAGCCGCTGAGGTTGAGGTCGGACTCGTGGAGGCCATCGAACTTCTCGAACCCGTTGATGATGTTCTGCGACCGATCCACCAGCTCCTTTCCGAAGAGCTTCTCCACGGTCGGAAGGTACTCGTTGGT
>SXUH01000012.1 GCA_005791855.1 Bdellovibrionales bacterium | reverse complement strand
TCCATCATGAGGAACTCCCTAAAAAATATAAACTTTTGTACAAAGTTTTGTACTAAATCTGAGCTTTTTAGTAAATCTCAAATCACTCAAAGATATTTAATTAAGCATTGTGCATCAATTCAATCTTCTCTTACACTTATTCTTTGGGACGATGGGTGTTATGACCAACCGTAGAGAAACTCTCATAGAGAGAATGAACAAGCTTGAATCAGAGGGAAAAGGCTGCATTGGATGCGCCGGAAACTGCTGCACCTTTGAAGCAAATTCCATGATGGTTACCCCGTTAGAAACTCTTGAGCTCATCGACTACCTTCAAAAATCTCATCTCTTCACTGCCACGCTTAAAGAAAAGATTCAGGACGCAGTGGATAAGTATCGCCTGGATCACTACCCAGGAAATGGCAAAAGATCTTATTTACGAAAGACCTATACCTGTCCGTTTTTTAATCACACGGAGCTCGGATGCCCCCTGCCGCGAGAAGTGAAGCCGTACGGTTGCCTGGCCTTCAACTCGCACCATGAGGTGTCCAAGGCATCGGAGCATTGCTACTCGGAAAAAGACCTGCTCTTAAAAAGAGAAGAACTCCACAGGGATGAGGCTGTCCGGAACGCCGAGCTCAAGGAGAAGTATTCCATCTCCTGGGACAAGAGTCCCATCCCCACTGCACTCATCGACCTTTGGGATAAGGTCAGTGGCGCTGGTCGAGGGTGATGCTGATCTTCCCGGTGCGAGGGTTCCTCGGGATCTGGCCGTGGTCCAGCGCCTCGATCTCGGCGTTCCGTTTGAACTCGCCGTAGGTGATCGTGTCCCGGAGGTCTCTCGAGCTCTCGTAGATTTTCAGGAGGAGGGTCTCCGGGTTGATCGGGGCCTTCGACTTCTCGTAGGAGAGCCGGAGCTTCTCCTTGACGACGTTGGCCTCCGTGGCTTCGGAGAGGGCGATCTGGTAGGTCATCACCGCCGGGTCGAGCTCCTGGAGAGACTTCTCGATGTCGGAGACGAGGAGCCGGCAGGACCAGATCTGGAGGACGTTGTCGATCCGCCCCAGGAGCTTGAACCTGCGGTCGGGTCTCCCGCAGGCGCAGTCGGAGATCCACTCCACCCGGTCGCCGGTGCGGTAGCTCACGATCGGCATCGTCGTCCGGTACGTCGACGTGACCACGGCTTCGTCGTCGATGATCTTGAGGTCGACCGAATCGCCGAAGAGGTGGTGCTCGCCGGGCCCGCAGTGGTCGCACTGGTAGCCGATCACTCCGGCGTCCACCGAGGCGTAGCCGGCGGAGCCGAAGTACTCGGTCTTCCAGACCCGCCGGAGGTACTCGCGGCGGTTCTGCGAGAGCGCCTCCCCGGCGTAGAAGACCTTCCTCACCGTGAGCTCCTCGCCGGAGGCTTCGGCGTGCTCGGCGTTCAGCACCAGCATGGACGGGATCCCCATGACCACGTCGGGTCTGAACTTCCGAAGGTAGAGCGCGATGTTCTCCTGGCTGCACATCCCGCCGATGGGGAGCTGGACGGCGCCGATCTTCTCGAGGGCCTTTTCCACCGCCATGAACGACGACCAGAGGTTCCCGGCGACGAAGAGGTTCGCCACGGTCATCCCGGCCCGGAGGCCCTGCCGGTGGAAGTTCTGGGCGAGCATGTCGGTCATGGCGTCGAACTCTTCGTAGCTGAAGTGGACGAACTTCGGCTCGCCGGTGGTCCCGCCGGAGGAGAAGACGTAGCCCGCCGGGTGCTGGGAAGAGTTGAAGAAGGCCTTGAGGGAGGAGGAGTCCTGGGTCCCCTGGGTCGCCTCGCCGTAGTCGACGTGGCGGCGCTCGTCGCCGATGAACTTCACGAGCTCCCGCAGGACCTGCCGGCCATCGTGGGGAGCGCCGTCCATGCCCCAGGTGATCGTTCCGAGCGGGGCGAAGCGCTTGATGCCGGTGAGGGAGAGGGAGTTCAGGAACTCTTCTCTCTCCGACTCCTGGACGAGGTACGAACAGGACTGGAGGTAGTACGAAAACGGTTCCAGGAGTGCGGCGAGCTCGTCGATGGAACCGAAGCGCTTGACGACGAGCGAGCGGTTCAGGGGAGACGGTTTTAGGATCCGGCTCTTCTCGAGGTGGATGAGGTGTTCCGCGCCCTCGAAGAGCGCGCCCCCTTCCATGAGTTCGGAGTAGAGGCCCCGGTACCTTTCTTTTAGGAGTTCGGTGGCTTCGTCTTCGGAGACGGGTCCGCGGGAAGGGGCGCTCCGGAACTGCCGGTCGATCTCCCGGAGGAGTGGTTCGGCGTCGATGCCTTCCTGGAGGTAGAGGTCCTGGGGTGAGGCGCAGGCGGCCTGGTCCCAGGGGAGGATGTCCTGGACGACCCTCTGAGCGACGGCGCCCAGGTCTTTGTCGGAGAGGCCCTCCTTCGTGATGACCTGGAGGGAGATCTTGGGCCCGAAGTCCAGGAGCTTCACTCCGGACGGAAGGTCCTTCGCGTAGGCCTCGATCATCTCCTCCCCGCCCCAGGCGACGATGGTGCTGACCTTGCTCTTCACGAAGTCCTCCACCGCGCGGTCCCCGCCCTTCCAGTGGAGGACGGCGAACTTGTCGGCGAGGATCTTCTTCTCATCGAACTCGAAGAGCTTCCGGGCGAAGTAGACCGGGAAGAACTTGTTCTGACTGCTCACCTTCAGGAGGGAGACGTTCTTGGTGAGGAAGCCCATGAGGAGGGAGTCGATGCTACTGAGGAAGACGTTCCCGGCGGTGACGTGCAGGACCACACCGGAGGGGACGGCCCGGACCCTGGCCTGGGCCCCCGGGGTCTTCGCGAAGCGATCGAGGACTTCGGTCTTTCCGAACTCGGCGCGGACCCGGCTCCAGAGGGCTTCCTGCCTCAGAAGGGCCGGGAGGAGGAGGAGGGTCTTGCGCGTCTCCTCGGCGGAGAAGCCCGACTCTTCCTGGAGGGCGGGGAGGCAGGATCGGACGAGGTCGGAGTCCGCGGTCCACTCCTTTCCGAAGGCGTCGAGGAGATCGATGATCTCGCTCAGGGGAGTGTGGTAGAGAGCTCGCCTGAGCTTCGGGATGGCCTCCCAGCGGGACGGCTCCGTCCAGTCGATCGCCGTGGAAGAATGTTCTCCGAACCAGTACATGCTACGTCTCCAGGAGCTCGAGCGCCTTCAGGGCGCAGCCTTTATGTTTGGTGACCCCGGCCCGGCCCTCGAGGATCAGGACGTCGCCCTCGATCCCGCAGCCGCACTCCCCGACTCGGCCGTAGTCCGTGGTGAGGAGGCTCGGGGCCGGGTAGCTGAAGTTATAGGTGCAGAGGAAGTGCAGGAGGCCCCGCTCCCCTTTCTTCCGCACGCGGAGGTCGTGGGGCGACCGGGTGAAGACGCGGGCGTAGTTCGGGATGTGCAGGTTCCCGTGGGCGCAGTCCACGTACGGGATCCCGTGCTCGACCATGCCGAAGAGGTCCCGCTGGTTTTCCCGGGGGATCCCGAGGCGCTTCTTGATGAACTCCCGGAACTCCTTCTTCGGGATCTCCCGGTCGGCTTTCCCCTTCCAGCCGCCGCCGGTCTGGAGCCAGGAGTCCGCTCCGAGGTCGAGGGTGAGGTCGTGCTTCTCGATGAGCTCGTAGAGGAAGGCCGGGAACCCCAGGATCCGGGTCGGGACGCCGGAGGCGGCGAAGCGCTCGAGCGTCTGGAGGACGCCGGCTTCGTTGAGCCGGAAGTCGTTCGCCGAGGCGTCCCACTGGATGGCGTAGTAGACCTCCTTCTTCCCGGTGAAGTTCGTGAGGAGTTCGTCGGTGAAGGCGGTCCCGAGGTCGTCTGCGACCGCCGGGTCGTAGGTGAAGCAGAGGTAGTTGTAGGCCCGCTCGCTCGCCATGCCGAGGGCGCGGTGGATGTTCAGCGCGAGGAGCTTGACGTTCCGGAGGCTCCGCGCATCCAGGAACTTCCGCGACTTCTGCCCGCCCGTTCCGGAGCTCGTGAGGGTGAGGGCGAGCTCTTCCTTGGGGACCGAGTGGAACTCGTGCTCTTTGTACAGGTGGACCATGGTCCCGGGGACGGTCTCGAGGTCCGCCTCGGTCCGGAGCTTCGACGGATGGAACCCGAGCTTGTCCCAGAGCTTTCTAGTGAACTCGTGGTTCTCGTAGTGGTGGAGGGCGTTCTCCC
>SXUH01000136.1 GCA_005791855.1 Bdellovibrionales bacterium | reverse complement strand
GACTTCCTTGGCCTCAAGACCCTCACCGTGATCTCCAACGCCTCGAAGCTCATCCAGCGAGACCTCAAGCCCGACTTCGACATCGAATTCATCGACTACCACGACGAGGCGGTCTTCGACCTCATCTCCGAGGGCCAGACCGTGGGCGTCTTCCAGCTCGAATCCTCCGGCATGCAGGACCTGTGCAAGCGGATCAAGCCGGACTCCATCGACGACATCACCGCGATCAACGCCCTCTACCGGCCGGGCCCCATGGGCTCCGGCATGCACCTCGAGTTCGCGGAGATCAAGCACGGCCAGAAGCCGGAGACCTACATCTTCGAGGAGCTCAAGCCCGTCCTCAAGGACACCTACGGGATCATCGTCTACCAGGAGCAGGTGATGAACATCGCCCGGGTGGTTGCCGGCTACTCCCTGGGCCAGGCGGACATGCTCCGCCGGGCGATGGGGAAGAAGAAGGCCGAGGAGATGGCCATGCACAAGCAGATCTTCCTCAAGGGAGCGCAGGAGCGCGGCTTCGACGCCGGCAAGGCCGAGCAGCTCTTCGACCTCATGGAGAAGTTCGCCGAGTACGGCTTCAACAAGTCCCACGCCGTCGCCTACTCCGTCGTCTCCTTCCAGACCGCCTTCCTGAAGAAGTACTACCCGGCCCAGTTCTTCGCGGCCCTCCTCGGGACCGAGATCAGCAACAAGGAGAAGATCACCGCCTACATCCAGGAGGCCAAGGACTTCGGCATCGCCATCCTCCCGCCGGACGTGAACGAATCCCTCTGGCTCTTCAACGTCATCGGCGACACCATCCGCTTCGGCCTCGGGGCCGTGAAGGGCGTCGGCGAAGCCGCGGTGGAGGACATCGTCCGCGAGCGGGAGGCGAACGGGCCCTTCAAGGGCTTCGTCGACTTCTGCGAGCGGGTGAACCTCAAGTCGGTGAACAAGCGCGTGATGGAGGCCCTGATCAAGGTCGGGGCCTTCGACAGCTGCGAGAAGTACAACCGGAAGACCCTCCTCGAGAACATGGAGTTCATCATCGCCTTCGCGGAGAAGAAGCAGGAGGAGAAGCTCATGGGCCAGACCTCCCTCTTCGACATGGGGGCGTCCCCCCAGTCCTCCGAGGACCAGCTCTCCATCAGCGAGTCGCAGGAGTTCGACGAGAAGCAGAAGCTCTCCCTCGAGGCCGAGCTTTTGGGCATCTACGTTTCGGGCCACCCGCTCATGCGCTACAAGGACATCATGGGCAAGCTCACCTCCATGAGCATCGCCGACATCCAGGACCTGCCGACCGTGGCCAAGCCCGAGGGCTACAATCCGCGCCTGGGAGATGAAAACGATCCGTCGAAGCGGACCATGGTCATCGCCGGGATGATCTCCGAATCGAAGATCATCATGACCAAGAAGGGCGACAAGATGGCCTTCGTCACCTTCGAGGACCTCTCCGGGAAGATCGAGTGCCTTTTCTTCCCGCGGATCTACGCCGAGTTCCAGCAGTTCGTGACCTCCGACGAGCCCCTGCTCATGCACGGTGTGGTCAACCTCTCCGAGGACCCGAAGAAGTTCTACCCGAACAAGATCGGCCTGCTCAAGGACGAGTCCGACGACCGGGTGACCTCGGTGCGGGTCAACGTGCCGCTCGCGCACCTCAACGCCTACTCCCTCACGCAGATGAAGCAGATCCTCCTGAGCTACCGCGGGTCCATCCCCATCCACCTGATCTTCGAGACCACGGAGGGGAAGGCGCGGCTCCCATTGGACGACAACTTCCTGGTGAGCCCGTCGCCGCAGATGGCGGCGAAGCTCAACGAGCTCCTGAGCGCGAACTCCGTGTCGTTCATCATCGACGGCAAGGTGGAGGAAGTCCGGCAGTGAGACTCCTCCTCTTCCTCCTCCTGCTTGTCGTGAGTGCGGTGGCGATCGGGGAAACGGAGGTGCCGCCCGCGCCGGCGGCGCCGGAAGCTCCGGTCGCCGCCGACGCCGTTCCCAAGGCCGACCCGGCCAAGCCGTTCCTTCCACGGATCTACCTCGTGAGCGACGTCACCCTCCGCGGAGCCGAGTGGGCCCAGCTCAACCTCTCGGAGAAGGCAAGCTTCCTCGCTCCGCTGGACCAAGTCTGGCTCAAGTGGCTCAAGGAGAACCTCCCGCCCACCGTGAACGACGCCCAGGTCTGCCAGGATGCCTGCCTCGCGTACTACAAGCAGTGGCTCGAACGGCCCGAGGGCCAGCCCGTGGCCGAAGACGAATACCGGGATGGCCTGTGGCTCGTGGTTTCGTTCGACCTCGGGGCGCTCCTGGCCAGCCAGAACCGGTGGAAGTTCAACTGGGAGGGCCGGCTGGTCCTGATCGACGTCAACACCAAGAAGATCATCCAGAGCGGAGAGATCCCGAAGGAAACTTTGGTCTCCCGCGGCCCGGACCAGAAGGAAGTCAACTCCCAGCTCGCCAGCCGCCTCTACCGGTCGGCGGTCGGCAACCTCCCGCCGGTCATCCGGAAGAACCAGCCGCCGGTCCGGCATGCCCGCGTGGGCCTGGTGTCTATCAGCGGAAACCGGAACCTCGGGGACGTGCTGAACCTGATGGAAAAGCTCCAGCAAGAAGGGCGGAAGCTCTCCCTCGTCACCCAGCTCGACGCCTTCACCCAGAAGGAGGCGACCCTCCTGTGCTTTTATCAAGGTGAGGAAAAAAGGTTTACCGATTTCTTGTCGCAGGTAAAAGAGTTAAACTCTTCTGGTAGGTACAGGCTGGTGCATTTCGTGGACGGGGACACCCATTCGCTGAAGTTCCAGGCCAACTAAGCAAGGAAGAGGGTAATGAAGTTTCACGTCCAGCTTTTCACCTGGCTCCTGGTGGGGATCCTCGCCGTGGCCTGCGCGCCGATCACCCGGCGCAGGCCCATCGGGAAGGCTGACCGGGCCCAGAAGGTTTCGGAGTTCAGCCCGATCAAGAAGAAGATCGCCCTGCTGACCTTCTACAACGAGTCTCCCATCGGGGGCGAGGACCTCGCCCAGATCGCCACGGAAGAGTTCCGGAAGGACATCTCCCGCTCCCGCGAGTTCATCCTCGATCCGGAAGCCGAGACGGTCTTCGGGACGTCCAAGGAGATCTACGCCGGGGGAGGGATCAAGCTCGCGCAGCTGGGCCGGAAGGCCAAGATGTCCGGCGTGAACATCGTCATCTTCGGCCGGATCAAGGAAGCCCGCATCCGGCAGAAGAGCGACGACATCGGGATCGTCCGGAAGGTAAAGTCCCTGGCGGAGACCATCGTCGAGCTCAAGGTCTACGACGTGCTCACGAACAAGGAACTCTACTCCGAGACCATGGAGGGGAGCATCGCGGACGACAACCTGCGGCTCTTCAACGCGGAATCCGAAGACAACCTCGCCCTCCGCCAGGACCTCCTGCGCCACTCGCTCCGGAGCACGGTGAAGAAGTTCGTCCCGAAGATCGTCAAGCTCGGAAGCAAGCTCGACTGGATGGGCCGGGTGGCGAAGATCATCGGCACCCGGATCTTCATCAACGCCGGCCGGAACTCCGGCATCAACCTCGGGGACATCCTCCGGGTCGTCACCGAGGGGCAGGAGGTCTTCGACCCGGAGTCCGGTGCCATGATCGGGATCTCCGAGGGTGAGATCAAGGGAACGCTGGAAGTGGTGGACTACCTCGGCGTGGACGGGGCGGTTTGCATCCTCCACTCGGGGGGCTCCGTGACCGAAGGGGACTACGTCCAACTCTACTTATGACAGACACCAAGAAGCTCCCATTCCTCGTCATCTCCTCCTCTCCGTACCTGCGGGGGATCCTGAAGTTCGTCCTCGAGACCCTGCTCCACACGGAGGTGACGGAGCTCGAGTCCGAGGAGAAGGCCCTGACCTTCCTCCGGAACCTCGAGGGCGCCCCGAGCATGATCGTCTACGACTACCAGCCGAACGCCTACCTGGTGGAGGACTTCATCCTCTACCTCAAGGAGCACTCGAAGCTCGTGCAGATCGTGATCCTCGTCGACCGGATCAAGGCCGAGGGGGAGGAGATGCTCCGGGACCTCCTCCAGATCAAGCTCATGGAGGAGGCCGCGCTCCCGACGGCCCTGGTGGAGGAGGCGAAGAAGATCTTCAAGAACTCCCCCTACCTCAACGGAGAGCCCTACTGCCGGGTGGACGTGAACTTCCTCACCATCCTCGACGGGATCAACAAGAACCTCTTCCTGCGCCTGAGCCAGAACAAGTACGTGAAGATCTCCCACGCCGACGACGACACCAACGTCGTCGACATCCAGAAGTACAAGTCCAAGGGGATCGGGTACCTCTACCTCGCCCGGGAGACCGCCCTCTGGGTGATCTCCCAGATCCAGGGGCAGATCAACATCTTCCTCAAGGCCAACAACTTCCGCTTCGTCCTCCGGGGGGCCTCGGACACGCCGGAGAAGCGCTTCGAGCAGAAGATCCTCCGGATCGACGACGAGGTCCACGTGGACAAGGAGTTCAAGGAGTCCATCGACAAGGCCGTCTCCCGGATCCGGACCATCGTGGAGAAGGAAGCCAAGATCGGCAACTTCCTGAAGCTCATCAAGGAGAAGCAGGACGACTACGCCCTCTTCACCCAGAAGATGAACCTCACGAGCCTCATCTCCTGCACGCTCGCCAAGGAGCTCGAGTGGATCTCGAAGACCACCATGGACAAGCTCGTCTACGCCGCGGTCCTGAGCGACATGACCCTCGCCGTGAGGCCCGAACTCCTGCGGATCTCGACCCTGGCGGAGTTTGAGAAGCTGAAGGAGAACCTGAGCGTCGAGGACCAGAAGCTCTTCCTCTCGCACCCGAAGGACGCCGCGAACCTGGTGAAGCGCTACTTCAACACCGCTCCGCCGGACACGGACGTCCTCGTCTACCAGCACCACGAGCTCCCGAGCGGCGACGGGTTCCCCCAGGGCCTCCGGGCCGAGAAGATCTCTCCGCTCTCCGCACTTTTCATTGTCGCCACGGATTTTTCGTTCTACTTTCTTAAGGACGACGAACCGACCATGGACGACTTCCTCCTCCGCTGCCACGGGAAGTACGACCACGTTAACTTCCGCAAGGTGATCAAGGCCATGGAGAAGATCAAGAAGAAATGAAAACCCTCGCACTGCTCTCCGTCTTCTCCTTCCTCGGTTCCTGCGCCACCAAGCTCCCGGAGTTCAGGCCGGCGAAGGTCTGCTCGGCTGAGGCCCTGCGGTACCTGAAGAACCCGCGCAACCGCACCAAGTCCCGGCGGGTGAACGCGGACCTCGCCAGGGAGATGGCGAGCACGCAGAAGAACATGCAGCTCTGCTACGAGGACTACCGCCTCCGGTCCGGGCACATTGAATTCAACACCTGTCTGGTAGTGGGAGTGGATCGGTCGGGGGCCATGGACTTCTACAACTTCTCTTCCCGGGAAGTGCGGCTCGACCAGTCGTTTCTAAACTGCGCCCAGGCGGTTACGAGGAGCGTCCCCTACGCGAAGTTCGGGAAGAACTTCATCCTCATCCAGGCGTACCAGTTCTACATTAACTGAGCTTGGTTTAGATTCCTTCTACCGAAGACCTTAATCCCCGCTCGCTGGTTGCAGTTTCTGCAAAGGAGCCGCAGATTCTCTTTTGTAGTTTTTCCGCCTAGAGCGTAGGGTTTGATGTGATCGATCTCAAGCCGCGCCGTACTCCCGCAGTTCTGGCATTTCCCGGAGGCCTCTTTCCACACCTGCGCCTTGGTGCTCACCGAGACGTACCTCCGATCAACTCTCACCCCCTTCGAGGCCCGCTTCACCTGCGGCTCCCAGCGCGGTTCGAGTTCATTGCAGACCTGGTCGAAGAGTTCATCGAAGGTGCTGCAGGTGTGGGAGCGCAGAGACTGAAGGCGCTTTAACCGTGAGTAGGTCTTCTCGCTCACCGTGATGGTTACCCGCTTCGGGGTGTTCTCCCCTCTTAACTCCCAGAGCATCTGCTCACTCTCCCTGGTCGATTTCCCCGAGAGCTCCAT
>SXUH01000135.1 GCA_005791855.1 Bdellovibrionales bacterium | reverse complement strand
GTGATCGATACCTACGCCGGAGAGTGTTCCGAGGAGGTGTTCAACGGTGTGAATCGCCTCGGCACCGGCGCCGAGAGTGGTCGCGTTCTCCGTCGTCCCTACCGTCAGGGCGTTGGCCTTCATGGGTCGAGAGTTCGGGATGTCCGTACGAATGAATTGGATGCCACTATCAGCTTCTGCGGGGTTTAATTTCAACGTAACTTTCTTACCAGAGTGCAAACCGATTCCAGTAACTTTCACTTCTTTCGCAAGGGTCCGTTGATATATCATTCCTAACTTCCTAATTAGTCGTATAAATTCTCTATATTATAAACCTATTTTATTAAAAGTGTAGGGAAGAAAATTATGCAACTTTTTTACTGCGACCGAGTATCGGAGTCAAGAGTTAGGGAAGATGTTTTACGGCGGAATCCGAGAGGACTCTCCCTCTGGGAGTACGTAAGATGAGGCCCTGTTTTAGCAGATAGGGTTCGTAGACTTCTTCGATGGTCTGCTTGTCTTCTCCAAGGGTTGCGGCGAGGGCGTCGATCCCGACCGGTCCGCCCGAGTAATAGCTCTTCATGACCGAGAGGATCTTCCGGTCCATCGAATCGAGGCCGAGGTTGTCGATGTCGAGGAGGTTGAGGGCAGCGTTCACCTCGTGCATGCCCACCTCGAGGGTGCCCGAGACGAGAGCGAAGTCCCGGACTCTTCTGAGGATCCGGTTGGCGATCCGGGGGGTGCCCCGGGAACGGAGGGCGATCTGGTTCTTCGCTTCGCTGGAGAGCTCGATGCCCATTTTACGAGAGTTGTTCAGCACGATCACGGCCAGCTTCTCCGGCTCGTAGTAATCGAAGTTTAGGTGCGCGGTGAACCGGTCTCGCAGAGGATTGGAGAGCAGGCCCGATCTCGTCGTCGCGCCGATGAGGGTGAAGGTCGAGAGGTCGATCTGCATGGTCCGCGCGGACGCGCCCTGGCCGATGAGGATGTCGAGGCGGAAGTCCTCCATGGCGGAGTAGAGGATCTCCTCCACCGTGATGTGCATGCGGTGGATCTCGTCGATGAACAGGACGTCCCGGGGCTTGAGGTTGGTGAGGACGGCCGCGAGGTCGCCCTTCTTCTCGATGGCGGGGCCCGAGACGACGTGGAGCTCGGATCCGAGGCCCTTTGCGATCAGCATGGCGAGCGAGGTCTTCCCGAGTCCCGGGGGGCCCGAGAGGAGGACGTGGTCCATGGCCGATTCGCGGATGAGCGCGGACTTGACCATGAGGTCGATGTTCGAGACGACTTTTGTCTGGCCAATGAACTCGGAGAAGTTCTGCGGGCGGAGCTGGGCTTCCTGCTCTCGTTCCGATTTCGTTAGGTCTGCGGATACCAGTCGGTCAGTCATTGTTTACCTTAGCTCTTTGAGGATGATTTTCACCAGGTCCTCGGGCTTCTTCGCGACCCCTTCCTGGAGATGGCGCTGGATCATCGGAAGGACGTCCTGGTCCTTGTACCCCAGCCCCTGGCAGGCCGCGAGGGTTTCCTTCAGGATGTGGGCGTCGAAGGACTTTTCCGTGGAGACCGCGGCGCCGGACTTCACCGGGTTTTCCTTCACGGCGAGGCCAAACTGGAGCTTCGAGATCTTGTCCTTCAGGGAGAGGACGATCTGCTCTGCGCTCTTCTTCCCGATCCCCGGAGCGGATTTAATGAGGTCGACGTTCTCGAAAGTGATGGCCGAGAAGATCTGCTCGACGCCGAGGTGGGAGATGAGGGAGAAAGCCGACTTCGGCCCGATGCCGTTGACGTCGATGAGCATCTCGAAGAATTTCTTCTCCTCGGAGGAGTCGAAGCCGTAGAGGTCCTGGGACTGCTCCCGGATGATGTGGGAGATGAACAAGGCGACGTCCCGGTTCGGGACCTTCGGAGTCGAGGTGTGGATCTCGTAGCCGACGCCCTGGGCGGTGAGGACGATGGACTTCGAGGTATCGGAGTAAACGACGGTTCCGGAGATGTATCCGATCATAGATTAGGTTCCTTGATTCTATGGGCGAGGGCTCCCGCGAGCCCCCGTCCTGTTTTCTTAACCTTCACGGTCTTCTGGAGCAGGGCCTCGGCGCTGCCCCGGCTAAGCAAGTGGCAGAGAGCGATGGCCACGGCGTCACTCTCGTCATGGGTCTTGAAGTTACTGAGGCCGAAGTACTGGAGGAGGACCTTCTGGATCCCCTCTTTATCGGCGTGCCCGTAGCCCGTGACCGTCGACTTGATCAGGTTCGGAGCGTACTCGTGGATTTTCTGATGGTACTTCTGAGTGAGGGCCGCGAGCATGGTTCCACGAGACTGGGCAAGCTTTATGAGGGCCGTGGGACTTTTCACGAAAATTAAAGATTCTAAAGCTACCTCATCCGGCTGGTACTTTTCGATCAGGGCGAAGGTCTGTTCGTAGATATCTTTTATTCTATGCAAAAACTCATCTTCGCTCTTGAACTTCAAAATCCCAGAGGCCACGTACTGGATCTTCCTCCCCTCTTTTTTTAGAAGAGCGTAGCCGGCGGTAACGGAACCTGGGTCGATGGCGAGCACGATCAAGGAAGTGTCCTAGATTAAGAGTTACGGAAATTGTACACATGAGAATCACCGGCGTCTAGCCTAGTGAGCGACCTTTCAGATAATTTCCGACGTAGAAGACGAAGGACCCTAAAACCAACTGCGCCAGTTCGAGCCTTCCGTAGTCGCCGTTCCGGACCCCGGAGAAGAAACACAGTCCCACGGCGATCAGTCCGAAGAGCTGCATCCCGAGGCCAAGGTAAAATAGTGTTTTCATGACCTAAAGAGATACTGCACGTCAAATAAATAAGGAAGGACTTTTTGACGGCGAACCATTATAGTTTCCGGATAAATGACAGCTAAAATCCTGGCCGCGGCACCGGTGGTGGATCAGATGAAGAAGAATCTGATCGAGCGCTGTGAATCCCTGAAGGCCAACCAGATTACTCCATCAATGAGCGTCGTCCTCGTCGGCAACAATCCGGCGAGCTTGAGCTACATCAGGAACAAGAGGAAGATGTGCGAGGAGATCGGGGCGGACTTCGCTCTGGTCCAGCTTCCGGCGGACGTCTCGGAAGATCGGTTCCTCGCGGAGGTCTCTCGATTGAACCGGGATCCGAAGGTCCACGGGATCATCGTCCAGCTCCCCGTGTCCGAATACCTGCGGAAGCTCGACCTCCCGAACCTCATCTCACCGGGGAAAGACATCGACGGATTCCACGAGGCGAACACGCAGAAGCTCTACGCGGGGTCCACGGACCTCGGGCTGCTGATGCCCTGTACTCCGAAAGGGATCGTGAACCTCCTCCGGTTCTACAAGGTCGAGCTCCGGAGGAAGCACGTCGTGATCGTCGGGCGCAGCCTCATCGTCGGGAAGCCGCTCTCGATGCTCCTCTCGAACCTGGACGCGACGGTGACCCTCGCCCACTCGAAGACCGCGCACCTGAGCGAGCTCACGAGGAGGGCCGACATCGTCGTCGCGGCCATCGGTTCGCCGAACTACTTCGACGCCGCCTACTTCGAGAAGGGCAAGGCTTCGGTGGTCGTCGACGTGGGGATGAACTCCCGGGACGGCAAGCTCACGGGAGACGTGGACCCGGCGGTGAAGGACCTCGTCTCCGCGATCACTCCGGTCCCCGGGGGCGTGGGCCCCATGACGGTCATTAGTCTGATCGAAAATCTTATTACGGCTTCGGAAGAACTACATAAAGGGAAAGTATGACACTACGGACGCAACTGTACGATGAGCACGTGAAACTCGGAGCGAAGATCGTTCCCTTCGCGGGCTGGGACATGCCGGTTCAGTACACCTCGGTGAAGGACGAAGTCCTGGCGGTGAGGAAGACCGTCGGGGTCTTCGACGTGAGCCACATGGGCGAGTTTTTCCTCGAGGGATCGGACGCGGAAGCGTTCGCCGACTACCTCGTGACCAACGACGTCCTAGGGGCGCCGACGGGCAAGGCCATCTACTCCCCGCTCTGCAGGGAAAACGGCACCGTGATCGATGACCTCATCGTCTACAAGCTCTCCCCCGGCCGAGTCCTGATCTGCGTGAACGCGTCGAACATCGACAAGGACTTCAACTGGATCCGGTCACGGCACCAGGGATTTAAGTGCAACCTCACGAACCGGTCCAGCGACTACTCCCTGCTCGCCCTCCAGGGGCCCGAGTCGTTCGAGACCCTCTCGTCGATGATCCGGGAGCTGCCGGACCTCGAGTACTACTCCGTCCACGAGTGCGTCTACGAGACCAAGCAGGTGATCGTCGCTCGCACGGGGTACACCGGGGAAGACGGCTTCGAGATCTTCGGAGACCACGAGACGATCCGGGCCCTCTGGCAGAAGCTCATGACCCGGAAGGTGGTACCCTGCGGCCTGGCCGCGAGGGACGTGCTCCGGCTCGAGGTGGGCTATCCGCTCTACGGCCACGAGCTCAGCGACGAGGTGAACCCCTACGACGCGGGCCTGGGCTGGACGGTGAAGCTCGCGAAGAGCAGGTTCGTCGGGAAGGAAGAGCTCACGAAGAAGATGACGAACTTCAAGACCGTGAAGCTCCTCCTGGACAAGGGGATCCCGCGGGAGGGGTACCCGGTGCTCAACGGGCGGAACGAACCCATCGGCACCGTCACCAGCGGCACCCTGTCGGTCGTCCTGAATAAAGGTGTGGCGTTCGCGAGGATAAACCTAGATAAAGTCCCAGCGGATGAGGTATTTTTGGTAGACATCAGGCAGAAGCCCTACGAGGCCCAGCTTGTAAAAAAACCGTTTGTAACCGGAGGACATAAGTAATGGCGACGAACATCCCTGCTAACCTGAAGTACACAAAAGAACACGAGTGGGCCCTGGTCGAAGGCACGACGGTCTCCATCGGGATCACCGACTTCGCCCAGTCCGCGCTCGGTGACATCGTCTTCCTGGAAGTCCCGGAGGTCGGTTCGGAGGTCAAGGTCGGCGCGACCTTCGGCGTGGTCGAGTCGATCAAGTCCGTGAGTGATCTCTACTCTCCGGTGAGCGGCGAGATCGTCGCGAAGAACGGGGACCTCGAGAGCTCTCCGGAAAGGATCAACGAAGACGCCTACGGATCTTGGTTGATCAAAGTCAAGATCAAAAATCCTTCCGAACTGGATAAATTAATGAGCTCGGAGCAATATACTGAGTTCTGTAACAGCTCTCACTGAAGTTTTTGGTACCATGTCATGTGTCCCGACGTGGTACCAGTAATCTTTTTATTTAGCCTTCCTCTAAAGTACCGCAGATATAATATTTCTTGATCTAAATTTCCAAAATCCTATTCTAAATCGACTTTACGAACCACATGGTTTTTATGATACTGCCTCTCTCATTTGCGAACATTTTTTGGTGAGGATTTTTGTTAATGGAATCGATTCAGCTTCTCAATACTGCCATAATCAAAAGCAAAGAAAAAAAAGTTAACCAGTCGTTTGAAGAAAGACTAAACCAAGTTTGCAACTCTCCGGTGATCGAAGTTCTCAATAAATGCATTACCCAGTACGCGGAACTCCAGAAGATTTCTAGAGACCAGGCCGCCCTCCAGGTCGTGGAAGCCATTCGAGACCTGGACTCGATCTGGTCCGATTACGTCGTCATGGAAGGGATCGATCGGCTCAAGAACCTGCTCCGGACGAACTAAGACTTCACCACAAAGCCCCATTCGATCACGGCCTTCCCATTCACAAGCAGATCCTTCGGCGGATTCGGGAACGGACCCGCCTGGTTAAAGGATTCGATGGCGGCGTCGTCGAGCTCCTTCACCCCGGAGGTCCCGAGGATCT
>SXUH01000134.1 GCA_005791855.1 Bdellovibrionales bacterium | reverse complement strand
TTGAGATGATCCGGAGGAAATACCAAATCCTCCGGAGTTCCTATGAAGCCCATGCTCCTCCTCCTCGCCCTCGCCGTCCTCTCTTCTTCCCCGGCGTTCTCCGCGGCCTACAAGACCACCAAGCACCGGATCAAGCTCAAGGGCTTCCAGGCCGTGGCCCTCGAGATAAGATACGTCCAGAAGACCAAGGACGCCTGCAACGACTTCTTCCTCCTCGGCGGCTTCAAGAAGATCGACGAGCGGACCTACGTCTCCGAGCACGGGGTGACCAACACGGAGCGGGGCTGCGAGAAGCTTAAGAAGGCCCGCCTCGTCCCGATGATCTCCGAGCCCCAGCTCATCAAGGCGAAGAACGGCGTGATCGACATCACCGTCGAGGCCTGGGACAAGTACGAGCTAATCTCCATCCCGCTCCCGCACCTGAGCTAGAACTGGCAGGAGATCTTCCCGCCGAGGATCTTGCCGTCCTCGCAGACCGTGACCTCGAGGAACTCCGGCGTCCCGAAGCCCTCCAGCGAGTAGAGCTTCTCCACCACGCTCCCCGCCCCGAAGCCGGTCTTCTTCACCAGGGGCCAGCGGACCTTCACGCCGAGGGCTTCCACCCCCTCGCCGATCCCACAGTGGACGCCGGCCTCGTTCTGGGACGGGAGCCCGCCCTGAGAGGACTCGGCCCAGCGCCGCTGGACGACGTTCTTCCCGTCCTGCTTGGTGTAGAGCATGACCATCGCACCCAGGCCGTCGGCGTTCGCCTTCTGCCCGTTCACGTGGACCTTGATCGCCCGGCGGCCCGCGACCTTGTTGTGGTTCTCGAACACGTAGATCCGCGGGGTGATGTCGGCCCTCCGGATGCTATTCTGGCCCGTGATGATGTCCTGGAGCCCGTCCTGGTTGACGTCCAGGGTGATGGTGCCGATGGGGTTGACGATGTCCACGCCCACCTGCGCGGCCACGTTGTAGAAGGCGTGGGTCTCGTCCTGCTCGAAGACCACGAGCCGCGAGGCCGGCGGGAAGCCGGAGTTGTCGATGAGGAGATCGATCCTGCCGTCGAGGTTGTAGTCGGTCCACACCCCCCGGCGGTCGCCCTGGTTCCAGGATTCGTTGTCGGCGTCGCTCACGTACTCGGTGCGGATGAAGTAGGGCGGGAAGGACTCCCGGGATCCGGTGAGGATGCTCGACCGGTCGACGGACTCGTTGTCGTAGGCGTGGGAGAGCTCGCCGAGGAAGACGTCCATGAGGCCGTCGTCGTTGTAGTCGGTGCAGGCGCTGAAGAAGGAGCGGCCCCCGCCGGTGGGGATGAGGTTCCCGTCCGGGTCGGAGGCGTAGTTGGTCACCGGGCCCTTGTCTTCGAAGTAGCGCTCCGGGCTCCGCTGCTCCCGCAGGTTCATCCACAGCTTGTTCTTGTAACCCGCCGAGGAGACCGTGAGGATGTCCGGGTAGCCGTTCTGGTCGACGTCGCAGGTCGAGGCGCCGTAGGTGGGCCGGGCGTTGGGCGGGTAGAGCTCGCTGGGCTTCTTCGTGGCCTCGTCTCGAAGGACGCCGGTCTTCTCCTCGAACTTCCCCTTGTTGTTTCGAAGCAGGCGGTCGGCCACCGGCATGTGCTTGCCGTCCCGGCTCTCGAACCAGTTGGAGACGTAGAGGTCGACCCAGCCGTCGAGGTCGTAGTCCACGAGGGTCACGGAGCTCGTCGGCTCCGGCGGGAGGTCGAAGGCCTTCGCCTGCTCGACGAAGGTGAGCCGGTCGTTCCGGAGCGTCCCCAGGAAGAGCTTGAGCGGGATCTGGCTCACCTCGCTCTTCTGGTTGAGCACGCCGGAGATGAGGTCCGGGAGCTTGTCCTTGTTCACGTCGTAGAAGAGGAGGAACCCCGCCTTGAAGTCCCGCGGGAGCGGCTCGTGCCCCCAGGGCTCGAACTTCCTCTGCTTCGGATCGAAGGCGTAGAACCGGGGCCTCGCGTAGTAGGCCGGGAGGATCACCAGGTCGGTGTAGCCGTCGAAGGTGAAGTCGACGGCGTTGAACGCCACGGCGTGCAGACCCGAGAGGCCATAGGCCTCCGTCTTCTCCAGGAAGGTGGCCCCGTCCGTGAGCGTCGGTCCGTAGTTGGTCACCAGCGCCTTCCGGGTCAGGTCGTTGAGCTCCCGGGTGAGCTCGATGGACGCCTCGTCGCTGCTCCTCCTCGGCGCTTCCTTGCCGGCGCAGCCGAAGAGGAGCAGGAGGCCGCAGAGGGCCCGCCCGCGGACGACGCTAGAAATCGATGATGTCAAAGCCGTACCCGTCTCTCTCGGAGACGGCCTTGGAGATCTTCGGGATGAGCTTGTCATAGCTTGAGTTCAGCCGCTTGTAGTTCTTGTTGAAGGCCGACCGGCTGTCGCGGCAGATGAGCTCGGTCATGAGCACCACGTAGTCCTTGTCCGCCTGGGAGACCTCGGCGCGCTCGAGGATCGAGGTGGTGCGCGAGAGGACGCAGAGCTGGGCGTAGAGCTCGATGGACATGTTCGCCAGGCGCATCTGCACCAGCTCGTTGCCGATGATGTTCTTCCCGTGCTTCATGATCACGTTCTCGACGGCGATGCCGAAGTCCTTGAGCTCCCGGACGAAGCGCTGGCCATGCTTGGCGAGGCTCGGGTGGACCCGGGAGAGGGACTTCGAGCCGATGAACTTACTGATCCGCTTCTTGGCGAAGTCCGAGAGGAGCCCCACGGACTTGATCGGATCCTGGATCGCCCGGGAGACGTCGGCGATCTTCCCGAGCTCCTTCAGGCTGTCGGACGGGCCCTTGATGCCGGAGAGGGCGGTGAAGATCCGCAGGATCTCGTTGGTCCCCTCGAAGATGAGGTTGATCCGGCAGTCGCGCATGATCCGCTCGTACGGGTACTCGCGCATGTAGGCGTTCCCGGCGGCGATCTGCGTGGCCTTGTCGATGGTGTCCCAGAGGCGCTCCGAGCAGTAGACCTTGCAGATGGCCGACTCGTGGGAGAACTCGCTCATCCCCTGGGTGATCT
>SXUH01000133.1 GCA_005791855.1 Bdellovibrionales bacterium | reverse complement strand
GCCCCGAACGTCTGGTTGTTTTCATCAGCGATATCGAACATAATTTCTCCTCAGAATTAGAATATTTCCTTAAATAAGTTTTTCATTGATTTACCCAGCTTATCGAACATGTCTGTCTCCTCCTGGACCTTCTCCTCGCGGGACCGCGCCTCCGACACGTGCTGGGACTCCTGGAGGAGCCCGAGGACGGTGGAGAACTTCGGATGCTGCATGGCTGTTGTCATTCCGCCGAACGCCTGCGGGTACCCAAGCTTCACCGGTTTCTCAAGTTGGTACTCGGCCAGCTCCGGGAGGTTCTTGATCAGCGCACCTCCGCCGGTGAGGACGAACCCTCCGGTGATCTGGTCTTGCAAATTCTTCTCCAACACTAAATCCTTGATAACAGTGAAGAGCTCTTCCGCTCTAGCACCGAGGACTTCGGCGACGAAGCTAAGTGACACCTCCCGGGGCCTGGTGCCGGAGAGGCCCTGGACCGTGAGGTAGGTCTCCTTCGCCTTCGGTTCCCGCAGGACGGTCCCGTGGGTGAGCTTGATCTTCTCCGCTTCGTTGTGCGGGATCTTCAGCGCGACCGCCAGGTCGTTGGTGAAGTGGTTCCCGCCGAGCGGGATGATCTGCGAGTGGAGCAGGCTCCCTTCCTTCCAGAGCGCGACGTCCGTCGTCCCGCCGCCGATGTCGATGAGGACCACGCCCAGTTCCTTCTCCTCCTGGGAGAGGACGGAGCGGGACGAGGCGATCGGCTGGAGGATGATCGAGTTCGCGGTGAGGCCCGCCTGCTCGACGCACTTGACGAGGTTGTGGATCAGCGGCGTCTTCCCCGTGACGATGTGGACGTTCACCTCGAGGCGCGACCCGCACATCCCGATGGGGTTCTTGATCCCGACGGTGTTGTCGACCTTGAATTCCTGAGGGATCACGTGGAGTATCTCCCGGTCCGACGGGATGAGCACGGCCTTCGCCGCCTCGATGACCCGGTCGACGTCCGACTGATTAATTTCCTTATTCTTCACCGGGACGACCCCGGAGGAGTTGAAGCAGAAGATGTGGTTCCCGGCGATCCCGACGGTCGCCGACTCGAGCTCGTCGATCCCGGCCATGAGCTTGGCCTCTTCGATGGAGGTCCGGATGCTCTCGACGGTCTTCTCGATGTTCACCACGGAGCCCTTCTTGAGGCCGTGGCTTGGGTGTGACCCGACCCCGAGGATCTCGATGTTCTTGGGAGTCTTCTGCGCGATGAGGGTGCAGACCTTCGTCGTACCGATGTCCAGAGCGACGATCACACTTTTTGTACTCATGAGATTCCCTTCTCAATAACTCTTCGAAACCGAAGAGGGCAGATTCATTCTGGTGATAGACAAAGAAGCATAATGCTTCATGATTAAATTCTAAATTTTGTCCGAAAACTTGACAACAACCTTTTTCGCATTGAGGAGGTTGATGCTGCTCGGGTAGCGCTTGCTTTCGTTCACGTAGCTCACGATCTTCGTGAGCTTCGCGAGCTTCTCCTCCCAGAGCTCCGCCCCGAGGAAGACACTCGTGGTCTTACCGCTGAAGCTGAAGATGATGGTTAACTCATTAGTTTTACTCACGATGATCTCCGAGACCTGGTGCCGGAGGTTCGGCTTCATGAGCTTGATGAACTGGGCGATCTCCGCCGGGGCTTCGCTCTCCAGCTGCTCGGTGGAGATCGCGAGGAGCGGGAGGTTGTGCGCGAGCCGCTTCTCGGCCTTCATGAGGTTCTCGTACTGGGGCTCGTACATCCGGGCGTTGTCGCCGAGGATGGCCGAGTAGTGTTCGTCGCCGTTGGCCTTGTAGACCTGGACCTTCGCCAGCGGCTCCGGGCACTCGAGCTGGATCCGGAGAGTGTTGATCACCGGGTTGTAGTTCACCCGGTACGTCGAGAGGAAGTACTTCTCGTCGAGCTTCTCGCTCAGGATCTTCTCCTTCACGTCCTTGAGGGACTTCTTCTTCTCGAACTCCTTCATCACGATGAGCGAGAGGAGGCCGGAGGACTTCGACGGACACTCCCCGAAGTAGGTCTGGTACCTGATGTTCTTTTGAGTGAAAGAGTCGGGGACACTCGCCTCCGCGGTCGCGAGGATGGTGCAGCTTACGACTGATACTAAAAATTTTCTCCACATGGTTCAATCATAAGGGATTTTGACTTCCAGTTCAAACTCTATTCCGTAAAAGTGGTCCATCTGGAAGCGAACGATCTCGATCAACGTCCGCAGCTCCTCCCAGCTCGAGCCACCGAGGTGCTCGATGAAGTTGGCGTGCTTGGTACTGATCCGGAGGTTTCCGACGGTGAGGCCCTTGAGACCTAATTCATCAATTAAGCGGCCCGCGGGGAGCTCCGGCGCGGGGTTCTTGAAGACGCAGCCGCAGTTCTTCGTCGCGAGCGGCTGGGTCCGCTTCCGGTACTCGAGGTACTCCTTGATCTTCTGGCCGATGCCCCCGTCGACGCCCCCGTGGCCCAGGGTCGCCGCCGCGATGACTTCGCCGCTCCGGAGGAAGTTGTTCCGGCGGTAGGAGAAGCTCCCCTCGTCGATCACGACGTCGCGGAGGTCCCCCGCCGGGGTCACGACCTGCACGCGCCTCACGAGCGCGCCGATCTCCCCGAGGTTCGTCCCGGCGTTCATGAAGATCGCCCCGCCGAGGGAGGCGGGGATCCCGGTGAACACCTCCCAGCCCCGGAGGCCGAACCGGCTCGCGTGCGCGGTGAGGTGGTTGAGGCCGACCGACGCCGGGAGCACGTACTCGTCCCGGAGCTCTCCCAGGTAGGCCTGGTCGAAGGGAAACTCCAGGTGGATGATGAGCCTCCGGCAGACCGGCGGGAGGATCTGGTTCGCGCCCCAGCCGACCACCTGGTATTCGCGCCGGGCCTTCGTGAGTTCGGGGAGGACTCGCCGGAGAGCTTCGAGGCTTCGCACCGTGAGGAGGTCCCCGCGGGACTCGAGCCGCATGGTCGTGTAGCTCGTGAGGTCCTGATCCAGGGCGAGCTCGCAGCCGTCGATCGTGGAGAGGGCTTCCGCGAGGCTCATAGGGCCTTGACGAGTTCCCGGACCTTCTTCGAGATCGCCCCGGCCCCGAGAGTGACGAAGATGCGCCGGGAGCTCTTGTAGCGTGCGAGGAGGCCCGCCATCTCCGAGAGCTCCGGGAGGAAGTTCACGTTGAGGCCCTTCTTCCGCATCTCCGTGACGAGGTTCTCCGAGGTGATGCCGTCGATGGGCTTCTCGCTCGCGGCGTAGATCGGGGCGAGGAAGACCTCGTCGGCCCCGGCGAAGCAGTCCTGGAACTCCTTCCAGAAGTTCTTCGTCCGGCTGAACCGGTGCGGTTCGAAGACCACGCACAGGGGCCTCTCATCGACCTTGCTCAGAGTGGAGATGGTGGCCCGGACCTCGGTCGGATGGTGGCCGTAGTCGTCGATGACGACGAACTCGTCCTTCTCGTAGAGCTTCTCGAGGCGGCGCCCCACCCCCTTGAAGCTCAGGAGTCCTCGCTGGATGACGTCG
>SXUH01000132.1 GCA_005791855.1 Bdellovibrionales bacterium | reverse complement strand
GGAGGATCATCATGTCCTGACAGTCATGCCATTCGATCTTCGGCACCATGATTTCTTGCGGTCTGTGCTCGAAAGCATTGTCGATGATGCTTTTTAAGGTTTCGTTACCTTTCTCTTGAAGAGCATTCGGCTGCGTAAGATGTGTAGTGTCCACTCTCGTTCCCTTTCGTAAGATATTAGTATGGCTATTGAATATGGTGATGCGCTGTTAGTGAACTAACGAAACCTTACTTTAAAATAAATTCAAGATTCCTAAATAATTTCTTCAGGATCAGAGGATCGGGGCCAGGCAATTGGCGAAGTGGGAGGCGAGCTTCTTCCGGATCGGGATGCTCTCAAAGTCCTGGCATGAACACTCCTTCGAGTCCTTGAAATCACTATGGAAAGCTTCTTCCAGGGAGGCGATGAAGCGTGGCTCGTTGGTGGCGATGGCGTTTTCGAAGTTGATGTACATGCTCCTGAAGTCAAGGTTCGAGGACCCCACGATCGCCAGGGAGTCGTCGATGAGGATCACCTTCTGGTGCATCATTCCCCGGGTGTAGCGGTGGACCCGGATCTTACTCTGGGCGAGCTTCTCCAGGTACACCTCGGCGGCGGTGGAGCACAGCTTGTTATCGCACTTTTCTCTCGTGGGGACGATGACCCGCACATCCACTCCTCGCATCTTCGCGATGAGGAGAGCGTCCACGAGTCCCTGGGGCGGAACGAAGTACGGGTTCGCAATCCAGAGGCGTCTCCGGGAGGAGTTGATGACCTCGATGTGCTGAAGGAGGTTGAAGTGGTTCACGTCCGCGGGCCCGGAGGTCATGGCGAGGACGGCCGAGTCCCCCGCGGCCCGCGGTTCGCCCCAGTCGATCTCCACCGGCGAGTTCTGCGACCAGATCCAGTCTTTGACGAAGTCGATCTGGCCCTGGACCACCGCGGGCCCCTCCACTCGCACGTTGGTGTCTCTCCAGAAGCCGATCTCCGGGTAGCGCCCGAGGTAGTCGTCGCCGATGTTGATGCCGCCGAAGATCCCGATCTGGCCGTCGGTGATCAGGAGCTTCCGGTGGTTGCGGAAGTTCAGGTGGAGCTTGTAGCGCCTCACCGGAGGGAACTCGCCGATGCGGATCCCGCTCCTCCTCATGGCGTCGATGACCTTCTCGTCCACCTCGACCCCGAGGTTCTCGTAGAGGAAGTAGATCTTGACCCCTTCCCGGGCACGCTTCATCAGCGCCTGGGCGAACTCGGTTCCGATGCCGTCCGTGCGGAAGATGAACGTCTGCAGGCAGATGTAGCTCTTCGCTTCGGCGATCGCCGTGAGCATCTCGGCGAAGGTCTCTTCGCCGTTGAGGAGGAGGTCGACGGTGTTCCCGCCGACGAAGTTCGACTCGCTCCTGGTGAGGAAGTCCTCGAGAGGGGTGAGGCCGTCCTTGACGTAGAACCTCTCGAGCTGGCCCCGGAACTTCCTCCGGAGGCCCTCGACCTTCTTCTCGATGGTCTGGTAGTCGTCCAGCCGCTTCTTCCCGAAGATGATGAAGAGCGGGATGGCGATGAAAGGAAAGAAGATCAGACCGAGGAGCCAGGCGGTGGTCCCCTGCGGAGTGCGGGCCTCGAAGGTCGAGTACAGCCCCAGGACGAAGCCGGCGAGGTAGACGACGAGGGTCGCGTAGATGAGCCAGTGGGGGACCTCGAGGTTAACCATCGACCCTCCCGGTTAGTTGAGAAGAACGCACCTTGCTTCCAGGAGGTACTCGCGCTTCCAGATGGAGAGCTCCACGAAGGCGCCCCGGCCCGACATGAGTGCGGAGGCGTAGCTCCTGGAGGGATCCCAGCTATTGTAGGCCTGGAACTCGACCTTCCCATCCGGCGCGGAGGAGAGGATGAACTGGAAGGGTTCCTTCCCGCCGATGTTAAGATTGCGCTGCTTGTACTGGAGGGCGACGTCCCGGTCGAGGATGACTTCTGAGTTGTAGATGGCCTTGCACCGAAGGTTGAAAACCTGGGCGAAACTCGCTCCCGGCAGGGAACAGATGAAAAGACTAGCAAGGAGCACGAATTTCATAGACCACCTCATTCTCCGTAAGGTTACTGGGAAAATCCCCGGTGGTCTACAAATCCCTGCTACCTCTTATCCGGATCATAGGTTTCACAGTACTTATCAGCGATGGCCCGCAGCTTCGCTGAAGCTGTGCCGCTCCTTACTTTCTTCGTGGCACCGCAGTCTTCGAAGCTCTTCAGGGTGAAGTAACTGCCACTTGCCCGGTAGGCCCGAAGAGAGAGGCTTCCCCCGTCACAGATCGCGAAGGGCGTGGTCTTAAGAGTTCCGTGAGCCGCCGCCGAGACGAGGAGCCCGAGGCTCGACCCGCTATAGCTAGTGGGCAAGACCCGGTAAGACGACGACGGCGTGTCTCCGCCGACCTCTTCGACGATCTCAACTTTCTTGTGGAAGAACTTGCAGGTCTTCTTGTAGGAACCGGAGAAGTTGTGGAGCGTGTAGACCTTCTTCATGTACACCCGGGCCGGGTAGCCCGGGCTGATCAGTAAGCTAAAGGCCGCAAAGAATAGCAGTAGTTTCCGCATGAACCCTCCTTGGAGTTTTTAAAAAGTATAGAGAGGGCCCTCCGCCGCCGTCACCATAAGAGAAACTAAAAGAAGATTTCTTAACTTAAGGCCCAGGCCTTGGTGAGGTACCAGGACTGGTCTTCCTCGAACGAGATGGTGAGGTACTGCCCCTGGAGCAGGGCCCCTACCCCCGGCGCCTTGAACGGGATCCGGAGGTCCTGCAACCGGGGGAGCACTTCAGAAGCGAGCAGCACCGACTCTCCGGTCTCCTCCCCTCCTAGTTTTAAGAGTTCTTCCCGGAGCCAGCCGTTCGCTCCCAGTCTCACCGAAGCCCGGGCTTCGGTCAGCACCTCCAGGTGGGTCGGGACGGCGTCCTTCTTCCCGGTGAACGGCTCCGCGAGGACGAGAAAATATTTTGCAAACCATCCGAGGAAGTCGCAGCTCACGGGCCAGGGCCCCTCTCCGGGCCCCAGGAGTTCGCTCTGCCCATCTTTGTACAAGACGGTGCTGTCGTACTCGTCGTCAAGGTCGAAGCGGCCCTCGCCGATGCGCTGGATGGCGAGGCAACCGGTCCGGGTGCGGGTCGGACTCCGGCGCTCGATCTTCAGGGGGAAGCCGGGGCTTCCCTGGAGGAAGAGGTCCGGGCGGATCTGGGTCGGTGCCGTCGGGCCCACTTGGAAGTTTGCAAAGTATTTCTCCACCTGAGAGAATTCTCCCACAGGGCTTGTGCGCAGGTACTTGATGAGCTCGAGCAGGAACCGGTCGGTCATGAACTAAGTATACTGCAAAACTAAGATCCGTGAGGACTTTTAGGAGGCCCCGACCAGAGGATGCCCCGCCGCCCGCTCCGAATCACTCTGGACCGGGAAGTAGTCGTTGGCCTGGGCTTCGGCGTCCTTCCGGGTACTGATGTCCAGCGCGGAGTAGAGAGGACAGGTCCCGACGGCACCCGAAGCCACGGGTCCGAGGAACGAGAGCATCCAGGGCTTCTTCGGGCCCCAGAAGGCCATGGACGCGAGGAAGGTTCCGCCGGCCACGCGGAGGAGTCGTTCAAAGGGATGGATGTTTTTTTTCATACTGGTCTCCTTTAGGAAAATCCTACTCCCCCGGATCCTCCTCGCAAACCTCCTTTCGTCCTCCCAAAACAATCTCCTTTTGCCCTCCGCGACTGGCACGTGGTTGGCATCGTCTTCTGAGAGCGATCCGTTCTCCCCCGCCTGTTGGCAAGACCCGCGACCCATGGGGAATTTGGTCCCACGCCGGTGAGAGAGCAATCATTTTTATCAGGAGTTGGTTATGAGAAAATCCCTGGGCCTCTGCAGTTTACTGATCCTCTTTCCCTCGCGTCCTGCGGGGACGAGACCACCAACATCACCAACACGACTCCGCCGAGGAACGACGACGGGACCGTCCAGCGGGAGGAGGAGCAGGGAGCCTACGACACCGAGCGGGTGACCATCATCAACCGGAACATCGTCCAGAACATCAAGGAAGAGAACACGGTGATCATCAAGGGCGATGACATCGACATCAACGTCAACGTCCGGGGCGCGCCGCCTGTGAGGTGCACCCAGTACGTCCACGTCCAGAACCAGTGCCGGGCCGTGGTCGACGTCAACCGGGACGGGTACGTGGATGAGGTCGAGACCCGGCGGTCCTGCGGGAAGGTGCTGGTGGCCCTGGATGACGACGTGGAAAACGACGAGGAGAACGTCTCCAACCTTCCCCGACCCGACGCTCAGGGGACCTACGTCTACCGCGTCCGCGCCTCGCTCGAGCGGCTCATCACCGAGCTCAGGTCTCCGGAGAGAGAGAGCTCGGGCAAGTACGTCCTCCTGGGGCCCGATGAGAACCTCGATCTCGACACCCGCGTGCTCGTGATCTACGGGGTCTTCGACGCCGCCAACTACCCGGCCACCGTGGCCCGGTCTGAGCTGGATTCAACTAAAGTTATTTTACCGATCTCCTGGACGCCGTTTAGAAAGTCCACCCTGCCGCAAACCGACACCCCCGTGGATGATAACCCTAGCGCAGACGATCTCGCGGAAAACCGGCAGCCCGAAACCGATGATTCGATAGACCGCAGCAATTGATAAAGGATTTTGAAGTCAAAGTTCCTTTGTGATATGACAAAAAAATGAAGACACTCATCCTCCTTTTTTTGT
>SXUH01000131.1 GCA_005791855.1 Bdellovibrionales bacterium | reverse complement strand
TTGGTGAAGACGCTCTTCTTCCCCGGGTTCTCCCGGAGGAAGGTCTCGAGGGAACTCATCAGTCGACTCTCACGACCTTCGACCCCGTGACCTTGTTCTGGAGATCGAAGTAGGAGAAGAGGCCAAGGCTCACGAAGTTCAGGAGGCTCACCACGGACCGGAGGAGGAGCGAGCTCAGGGCGAGGGGCCTGTCGTCGGTCCCGAGGACCCGGAGGTGGAAGAGGTTCTTCCCGAGGGTCGACTGGCTCGCCTTCTCGAAGATCGAGAAGTACATCAGGTAGAAGCCGCAGAAGAGGGTGATGACGAGGGGGGTGATCTCGTTCGGGAACTGGCTCCACACTTCGAGGAGGTCCATGCTGATGGTCCGGGCCATGACCGTGAGGACGATCCCGAGCACGGAGCAGATCAGTGTCAGGTCGGTGACGTAGGCGAAGACCCGCTGGGACCTGGTGGCCGTCCGGTAGGGCTCCTCCACCACTTCCTCCGCCTCGACCTGGGAAGGAGCAAGCGTCGCCGTGGGCTGCGACGCCGATGCCTGGCCGTAGAAGAGGGAGAGGTCGTTCTGGTAGACGTTCATTTCCTTCTTCCCCAGCGGAGCGCCCACGGGCGTCGAAGGCACGGAAGGAATCCGATCCGTGAAGACGGGCTTGATCTCCGGTGTCTTCGGCTGGTGGAAACCCAGGCCCGAGGTGATCGGCTTGAACTCGAAGTCGAAGTCATCCTTACCTTCTTCCTGGATCGGCGCAGGCTTCGTCTTCGGCTTCTGGGTCTGCTTGATGGGCTCGTGGTTCATGGTAAATCCTTTTCACCCTTATCTTAACGTCCGCCCGGCATTTAATCCAGCAAACTTTGCAGCATCAGACCCGCGCCGACCGCGACCGCCGTCGGAGATCGGAGAATGGGTGTTGGGAGTTTGACGATCTTCGCTGCCGGGGTCGCGTGGAGAAGTTCGATTTCCCTCTGCGAGAACCCGCCCTCCGGGCCCACCACGAGGAGCGCCGGCGCGGTCCGCTCGAGCTTCTCCAGCGAATCGCTCCTTCCCGTCTGCGAATCGAGGAGGACCACCGAGGCGTACTCCTCCCACGGGAGGGACTCCCAGCTCACCGAGTGGAGCTCCGGGAGGAATGCTCCGTTCGATTGCTCCAGCGCAGAAACCAAGAGGTTCTCCAGGCGCTCTTCCTCCGGGATCCGCTGCTGAGAAAAATCAGAACGGATAAGGTACAATTTCCTAAAGCCAAGCTCCGTGGCCTGCTTCAGGCAGAGCTCCAGCGCTTCCCGCTTCGGGGCGCCGAGGGCGAGGTCGAAGTGGTAGGCCCTCGTCGCCGACCGGTCTTCGAGGAAGCTAAGCTGCAGGGCCTTCTTCGAGATGCGCTCGACCTTCGTGAGCACGCGCAGCCCGTCCCCGCGGAGGAGCAGGAGCTCTTCGCCCTCGTCGATCCGGATGACGTTCACGAGATGGTGGAGCGCCTTCCCGTCGACGACGTAGGTTTCCCGGAGCTGCAGATCCCGCTGGAAGAGAGCCCTCACGCCGGTTCCTTCGTGAAGAGCAAGGCGGCCCAGTCTCCCTTCGTGCGGTGATCCCGGAGGCGAAGGCCCGCGCCGGTGTAGGCCTCGATGATCCCCGGGACCTGGTGGTTCAAAAGTCCGGAGAGGATGAGGGCGCCGCCGACCTTGGTCGCACCCACGAGGTAGGCTTGCTCCTCGAGGAGGATGCTCTCGAGGATGTTGGCGAATACCAGATCGTAGTCCTTGTGTAACTTCTCCCGGACCTGCGGCAGGAGGAGCCGGAAGGCATGGCCCGAGAGCCCGTTGATCCGGGCGTTCTCGAAGCAGTTCTCGTTGGCCTCCACGTCGATGTCGTAGAAGTCGACCCGGCTCTCGGGGAAGAACTTCAGCGCCGCGAGGCCCAGGATGCCCGACCCGGAGCCGAAGTCCAGGACGTCTCCCAGTTTCCGCCCGAGGAGGTGCTCGGTGAACAACTTCAAACACAGGAAGGTCGTCTCGTGGCTGCCGGTCCCGAAGCCCATGCCGGGGTTGATGAGGATCTTCTCCCGGGCCCTCGACTGGTAACCGGTTTGCCACGAGGGGATGATCTCGAGGTCGGCGTTCACGAGGATCGGGGCGTAGTGCTTCTTCCATTCGGCGTTCCAGTCCTGGACGGTTTCTTCCGTGAGTTGGATCTCGCTCAGGACCGTGGACCTCGCGGCGGCGAGGAAGGCCTTCGCCGCCGCTTCTCGGTCGAAGAAGAAGCGGTAGTTGGATGGAGCTCCGAGGACCTTCGCTTCGACTTCTTCCAGCACGTCCAGTGGCAGGTCTCCACCGGAGTAGGATCGCTCTCCGAGGATCGAATCCACCTGGGCTTCGCTGAGCGAATACTCCTCGATCCCCAATGCCTGAAAATCACTTACCGCTTGCGCCTCGATCCTCTGCCGCTCGGTTTCGGAGGGCTGAAAATGAAAGAGCGTGACGACCCAGAACTTTTCCATAACTATCCTTTAATACTCGCTTATAACCCATTTGCTCCATGCTGTGACGCTAAAAATTTTACATCTGATGAGGTTTCTTTAGTCGGAGCCCTCAAGATTTGCTAAATAGTAACCCCGTATGCAAAGAAAACAATTCCTCATCGGGATCGCCGGCGGCTCGGGGTCCGGTAAAACGACCTTCGCCCAGAAGATCATGAAGAGCATCAACAGCGCCGACACCTGCCTCCTCCACATGGATTCCTACTACCTCCCGGTCCAGCCCCGGGAACTCTACGCCTCGAGCGGGAAGGCGAACTACGACCATCCCAACGCCTTCGACTGGAGCCTCCTCCGGCACCACCTCTCGGAGCTGAAGCTTGGCCATTCGATCAAGTGCCCGATCTACGACTTCGTCACCTGCAGCCGGACGGAGGAGTTCGAGACCGTGGGCCCCTGCAAGGTCATCCTCTTCGAGGGAATCTTCGCGCTCTACGACCAGGAAATACGTGACCTTCTTGATATAAAATGCTTCCTCCACGTGGACTCCGACATCCGCTTCACTCGACGGCTTCACCGGGACGTGAAAGAACGGGGCAGGTCGCTGGAATCAGTGATTGCCCAGTACTACGATACGGTAAGGCCCATGTACCAGAAGTACCTCGACCCCCAACGTCAGTACGCCGATTTCACCGTCGGCGAGGAAACTGATGTTGCCTCCGTTATTTTGTCTGCTAGAATTAAGGAACTGATTGGCACTCCTCTTCCCAGTCAGGAGACCGAGGCAGTTTAGTTGAAGCAAAAGTATTTTTCCGTCCTTCCCATCGGTGGAGTCGAAGAGATCGGCTCCAACATGACCCTGATCCGCACGCCGGACGAGGACATCGTCATCGACTGCGGGATGCTCTTCCCCTACGAGGACTTCTTCGACATCAACTACCTCATCCCGGACTTCTCGCTCCTCGATCCGGAGCGCTTCACGTCGATCATCATCACCCACGGCCACGAGGACCACATCGGCGCCCTGGGACACCTCCTGCGGGAGTTCCCGAAGGTGAAGGTCTACGTCTCGAACTTCACCCTCCACCTCCTCCAGAAGAAGCTCGAGGAGTTCTCTGTGAAGATGACCTACCAGGTCTTCGGCCCGCAGGACGAGCTCCGCTTCAACTCCGTCGACGTCTTCCCGGTGCACGTGAACCATTCGATCCCGGAGACGAATGGCCTCGTCATCCGAAGCCGGGATAAGAAATGGGGGGCGCTCTACATCTCCGACTTCAAGGTGGACCTCCACTCCGTCCACGAGAAACCCATCGACCTCGCCCGCATCCGGGAGAAGCTCTCCGAGTGCGCCCACACCGCCTACTTCCTCGACAGCACCAACATCCTGAGTGACGGGAAGACGACCTCGGAGAACGAGCTCCGCCACGACCTGCGGTCCCTCATGGCCAGGCCGGAGGACCGGATCTTCATCACCCTCTTCGCCTCCAACGTCCACCGGCTCAACGCCATCGCTAACATGGGGAAGGCCAGCGGGAGGAAGCTCGTCGTCATGGGGAGGTCGCTCAAGGCCTACCTCGAAGCGGCCTTCGAGACGGGCCACTCGGACATCGATCCCCAGGAGCTCCTCACCGCCGACCAGGTGAAGGCCGAGGCCGGGAAGCTCCTCGTGTTCCTCTCCGGCTGCCAGGGGGACTTCCTCTCGGCCCTCCGGCGCTTCAGCTACGGGGAGGACGGGACCTTCAAACCCCGGGCCGGGGACCTCGTCGTCTTCAGCTCGAAGGTCATCCCCGGCAACGAGAAGAAGATCTCCCGGATCTACAACAAGCTCTCCGAGGCCGGCGCCGAGATCGTCACCGCGAGCGACAAGCTCATCCACGCCTCGGGCCACCCGGGGAAGGAGGACCTCCACATCCTCCTGAAGAGCTTCACCCCGGACTTCTACTTCCCGATCCACGGGGAGTCGTACTTCCTGCGCAAGCACGTCGAGTTCGTCAAGGCCTCCTACCCGGAGGTCTCGGCCCAGCTGATCTACAACTACGACGAGGTCGTCCTCGGCGAGGGCCAGGTCCGGATCGAGGAGCACGAGCAGAAGGAGCCGCGCCTGATCCACGGCAAGCAGCTCGAGATCGAGAAGACGCAGATCAGCCAGCGGCGGAAGCTCGCCACCCAGGGAGCGGTCTTCATCAGCTACCACCGAACCCACAACTCCCTCGAGGTCACCACCCTCGGGCTCCCGCTGGGCGCGGCGGACCTCATCGACACCCTGAAGTGCAAGCTCCTCACGCAGATCCGGAAGGACCTCGCCTCCCGGGACGAGGCCTACCTCCGGGACCAGGTCCGGATCTCCACGCGGCAGTTCTTCAATAACTCTTTGGGATACAAGCCAGTCACGGAAGTGCACCTCTACTAATGGAAAACACCGCCATCGTACTGATCGTCTTCACGAATCTTTTTTTGGTGGTCATCCTCGGAGTCCTCGCCTTCCTCGTCTACAAACTCTACCAGCAAAAGGCAGGAACCATGCAGGAGAAAGGAACGATCACGGAAGCCCCCTTCCACCCCGGCGCCCTGGAGCGGCTCCGGGAGCTGGAGAAGCTAAAGCTCAAGAGGCCCGCCCACCAGTGCGCCAACCACCCGGACGAACCCGGGGAGACGTCCTGCGCGATCTGCGACCGCCTCTTCTGCCAGGCCTGCGTGAAGCCGTTCAAGACGATGCACCTGTGCAAGGAGCACCTGGGGCTGGTCCTCCGGAACGAGTGGGTCGAGGTGCTGACGCTCAAGACCTCCACCGCGGACCCGGAGCAAGGGGTGCGCCTCTACGACGCCAAGAAGCAGCTCCTGACCGAGGAGAACATCCCGAGCTACATCGAGACCCACTACAAGATCAACGTGGACCAGGACTTCATCGAGACCTACCTCGTCCTCTACGGGATGAAGGAGCAGGACGAACGCCTGCGGAGCCGCCTGCGCACCTTCATGGCCTAGGTCACTTCGCGAGCTCGAGGTACGTCGACGGCTTGGCTTCGATCAGGCCCAGCTCTTTCTTCACGAGGGTCCGGAACGACTTCCGGTTGACCGGGGAGAAGCCGAAGTAGCTCTTGGGCTTGAACAACTCTCCGCAGTCGTAGAAGATGTCTTCGTGGTTCAGGGTCTTGCCGACGGTGATCCCCGCGTGCCTCATCATGAAGGTCTTCTTGTTCGCGTCCTCGAAGACCGAGTAGCTCAGGTCCTCTTCCTTGTAGTTCGAGAGGAACCGGTCCGCCTGGTCGAAGGTCTTCAGGAGCTCCTCCGCCGTGAGGGCGCGCGTGGCGAGGCCAAGCGGCAGGAGGAACTTACTGGTGAAGAGGCTCGTCTCCTTGAAGTTGTACATCGAGACGATGTAGTCGTTGTTCTTCTCGATGCTGCACCAGGTGTTCCCGGTGGCGCTCGCGCCGAGCACGCGGGTGACCGGGAAGGCGACGGCCCCGTAGACCTGGTCGTTCTTGTGGGCCTTGTGGAGCTTCGCCCGCGAGAAACTCCGTTCGACGAAGAAGTTCTCACTGCTCTCGTTGGCTTCCGCGGCCTGGATCGCGTCGGAGAAGGACGAACACGGGAGGTAGACCTCGACCTCTCGGTCGGTGGTGAGCTTGAGGACCTTCTCCGGAGCGGACTTTCTCTTGAAGTCGGCGGGGACGGCCTCGTCCTCCGCGTGCTTCCCCGGCTCGTAGTCGCCGAGGGCGATGTCGTCCACCTTCACCTTCATCTCGTGGGTCGAGGTGAGGAGCTCCTTCTTCCCGCGGACGCGGATCTTATCCACGTGGGTGAAGCCGGTGGCCGTTTGCGTGAGGCGGTTCATGACCCAACCGAGGACGTCCTTCTTCGGAGCGCACCAGAGGGTGGCCGGGGCCGAGACCTGCTGCGGGAGCTTCGGGAGCGCGTAGTTCGTCTTCGAGTGTTCGACGCCGCAGGCGCTGGCCAGGATTGCGAGAGAAAGGATGATCGGAAGCTTCATGGGTCCTCACCGGGTAGATTTCTTCGATTATCTCAACGGCTTGGACTTTTTGGGGGGACCCGGAAAGGGTTACAGGCACTGTCAAAAGGTTAGACAGTCCGGCCCCGCGGCTGTTGAAGTCGGGGGATTCTGTCACCTGTACGGTCAAGGCAAAGTGTCACCTAGCCAGTTTTTAGGTATCGATAG
>SXUH01000011.1 GCA_005791855.1 Bdellovibrionales bacterium | reverse complement strand
CGGCATGGTGGCCGCGGCGAAGGCCGCGCAGTCGGGCCACAAGGTGAACGTCTACGACCTCCGCATGACCTACACCCGGAACATCCAGTTCTCCACCCGCCAGGCCGTGGTGGACACCCTCGCGTCCATCGATCCGAAGCTCGCGGAGAAGTTCCTGAGGGAAGTCGGGACGAACCTCGTGAACGGGTACATCGAGATCCAGCCGACGGGCGAGGTCACGAACTACGGAAGCTCCGCTCTCACGAGTGGAGATCCGCGACGGATCCCCCGGTCCGGAGCCGAGATGCTGAAGGATCCGGTCGATTCGGTGGTCCAGACCAAGGTCTTCGAGAAGCTCCTCTTCGAGTACCTGCGCACGCACCCCAACGTCGTCCAGACCAAGGGGAAGATCGAGATCGGCCCGGTCGATCCGAAGACCAATCGCCACAAGGTCACCGAGTACGCGGACGTCACTCCGCCGGGCCAGAAAGAGAAGGTCTACCGGAAGCTCACCGAAGGCTACCCGATCACCCTCATCGCAGAAGGCGGCTCGAGTGCCAGCCGGGAAGCCCTGAAGATCGAAAACGTCCCGGTCTCGAAGAAGCGGCTCCAGGTCGCGGGAGAGGTCGAGATCGAAGCGAGCGGCGAGATCGTGACCCACTTCCGGACAGAGGCTCCGGGCCGGATGGTGACCGGATCCATGGGCACCACCGGGTCGAACCGGCGCTGGGTAGTCGGAGACGTCGACGAGGCCAGGATCACGCCGGACGCGAGGAAGTTCGGAGCCGACCCGTCGACGCCGGAGTTTAAAGCGGAACGGGCCCGGCTCCTCGAGATCGAGTTCAAGCGCATCGCCGCCCTCAACATGCGCAAGCCCATAAGCGAGGTCGAAAAACTCAAGGTCAACGGAGCGATCGAAGGCTTCCCTCTGCAGACCTTCGACTTCCAGGCGCGGCTCTCCCGGAAGGCCGCGAGCGCAGGCAACGTCCTCCTCATGGCCGACGCCGTCGGAAACTTCCACTGGAGCGTCGGCGGCGGGATGCACGTCGGAACCGTGAACCATCCGGAACGGTTCATCCAGTACCTCACCGCGATCAACGCCGGAACCAGGCCCGAGGTCGCCGCCGCCGAGTACAGCACGGGCGCCCTCGAGGACACCATGGCCTGGGGGACGAGGAGCCTCTACTTCATCCAAGACAACCTTCCCCCGAAGGAAGCCGGGAGAGCGTTCAAGGAAGCTGTCCAGATGTACTTCGACGGGAAGGTCCCGACTCCGGAGAAGGCGCTCGAACTCCTCCTACCGGAGGGACGGAAGAGCCTCCGGGTGATGGAGGTGAAGTTCGACTGTAAAGAGGGAATCCAGCACTTCCTCGACTCGAAGACCCCTTAGCTGGGAGTCGCGGCGGCCTTCTTCGGCAGCGTCACCACGAACTTCGTGTGCGCCGACGCCCCATCAAGCTCCAGGGTCCCGTCGTGATCCTGGATCATCTTCCGCGACAGGCTGAGGCCGAGCCCCGTTCCCTTCCCGACGGGCTTCGTGGTGTAGAAGGGCCTGAACATGTTCTCCCGAACCTCCGGGGGGATCCCCGGCCCGCTGTCGGTGACGGAGAGAACGACGTGCCGGTCCTCCTCGCGCACCTCGAGCCGGATCCACTTCTCCGGGAGCTCCGCGATGGCGTCGTGGGCGTTGTTCAGAAGATTCAGCAACACCTGGGAGACCTGCACGGCCTTGCAGCCGACCCGGACCTCGCCCGGGACGACGAGGTCGAGCCGGACGTTGTGGTTCTTGAACCGCTCGGTGCAGAAGGTGAGGGTCTCGTCGATGATCCGGTTCAGCGATTCCTCCGACACCGGATCCTTGTTCGCCTCCCGGGAGAAGTTCTTCATGGCGTCCACGATGGAGACGATCCGGGAGAGGCTCTTCTGGATGAGGCTGAGCCGGCTCAGGATCTCGTCGCCGGTGGCTTCGTTTTTCTCGATCATGCGCCGGAGTCGGCCGGCCGCGATCCCGATGACCGTCATGGGATTGTTGATCTCGTGCCCGATCCCCGTTGCCATCTCCCCGAGGGCGGCGAACTTCGCCGAGGAGAAGGACCGGGCCCGCTGCTCTTCCAGGAGGTCTTCCGCCCGGGCGTTCTCCCGGGAGAGGAAGTAGAACATGAGGAAGATGAGCACGACGTAGATCACGCCGATGGAGTAGTTGATGAGGGCCACCACGTCCGGGGTGAGGCCCAGGTCCACGGGGACTCGATGCTGGGCCCACTCCGAAAGCGGGTAGAGGACCAGCGGCAGGAAGAGGCCCAGGAAGATGGCCCCGCGTTCTTTGAAGCTAAAGAGGAGGATCGGGATCCCGGCCATGACGTAGAACCCCCGGTTGTATCCGGTGCCGGGAAGGAGGACGCTCACGGCGAAGCCCAGGAAGTTACTCGAGACGAGGAGGCCCAGGCGGGCCACCGTGTAGTACTTGAACCGGTTGAGCAGGGGCCAGCAGAACTCACACGCCACGAACAGGAAGGTGAACGCCGCGAGCCCGGTGAAGTCGAAGTACAGGAAGGCCAGCGCACTCAGGCTCATGTTGACGGTGAAGAGGAGCCCGAGCAGATTGGTGAGGATGATCCGCTTGGCGAAGGCCGGGGAGAGGTCCGGAGTCGTCCCCCAGAAAGCGATGTTTCGTATGTTCTTAATCACGGCTAAGGGATACTAGAAATGCCCCCTCCGGGCGAGGGAAATCATCGAAGCTGTGAATTCTCGCGCCGGCGAAGCTCGGCGTCACGGAGCATACTGCTGAAATCATAAGGATGGCTTCCTATTAATTTTCGTCTTAGAGCTTCTAAGAGAAGGCGCTTCGAGGTAAGTTAGGTCAATGTCCAACCATTCCCACAAAGACCTCTTCAGCCCCGAGCTGTACTACAAGGCCATCGAGGGCAGTGACTCGGGCCTGTGGGTCCTCGACGTCGCTAGTGGGAAGTGCTACCTCTCCCCCCGCTACTACACAATGCTCGGCTACGACCCCGACGCCTTCGAAGGGACGATGGAGAACCTCTTCGCCCTCCTCCACCCGGACGACGTCGACCGGACCAAGGACGTCATGGCGGAGCTCTTCTCCGGAGAAGCCTCCGGCTACCGGAACGAAGTTCGTCTCAAGAGGAAATCCGGTTCCTACCAACCCATCCTGACCCAGGGGCAAGCGGAGCGGAACGAGGCCGGAGAGATCACGAGGCTCATCGGCTGGAACATCGACATCACCCTGCTGAAGGAAACCCAGCGGAAGCTCGACGAAGAACACGCCATCAACGTCGCGAGCGCGAGGCTCGCCCAGATCGGGGTCCTCTCCGGAGGCCTCTCCCACGAGGTGAACAATCCCCTCACCGTCATCCAGTGGCGGACGGAGCGGGCGCTGAAGGCACTCCAGCGGGACGATCTCGTCGACCGCGGGTTGATCATCCGGGACCTCGCCGGCATCCAGGAAGCGGTGAAGAGGATCGTCGGCATCGTGAGCGGACTTCGCACCATCGCTTCGGGCGGTATGGACCGGGCCAGCGAGGACGTACCCTGCAACCAGGTGGTGGCCCAGGTCCTCGCCCTCTGTCAAACCCAGCTGGAGGTGAAGAACATCCGACTCCACGTCGACCTGGCGGAAGAACCGCCGGTGGTCCGCGGGAACCTGGGCCTTCTCTGCCAGGTGCTCCTGAACCTGGTGAACAACGCGGCCGACGCTCTGGAGACGAGCCCGGAGAAGGACCTCTGGATCACCGTGCGGCCCCAGGGGAAATGGGCCAGTCTGACCGTCGAGGACAGTGGCCCGGGGATCAGGCCCTCGGACCTGGAGAAACTCATGCTGCCCTTCTTCACCACCAAGGAACCCGGCAAGGGCATGGGCCTCGGGCTCTCGATCTCCAAGTCGATCGTGGAGTCCATGCACGGGAAGCTCGAGTTCGTCCCGGAGACCGGGCGGACGACGTTCCGAGTGCGGTTGCCTCTGCAGAAGCCCTTAGATACTAAGAAAAAATAAAATGTCCCTCACCTGCCAGGAAAGCTCACTTATTGCGCTTTCAACTTTGAGCAGGACCAGTCCGACGGCGCCGGCGAAGCCCTGCAGCAACTTACTGCCCACTACAGTCCCCGTGAGAAAGACCAGATCGTCTGCAGGCCGTGTACCCACTTCCCTGACCATCACACTCACTGTGGCCCAGACCCGCGCGCCTGCAGTCGGTGTACCCAGACCGCTGGCCGCTGCATTCCCCGTGGGAAAGCCCGGCGCTCCGGCACGACGGGTACTCGCGGCCCTGGTCGTTGCACTCGCTGTGAGAAAGCCCGAGCCGGCGGCATTCGGCGTACCCCGGTCTCTGGTCCGTGCACTCGCTGTGGCCAAGGCCAGATCTTCTACACTGAGTGTACTCGTGGCCCTGTCCGTTGCACTCGCTGTGGGCGAGCCCTGACCGCCGGCAGTCGGTGTAGCCTGTTCGCTGACCATCGCATTCGCTATGGGAGAGGCCCGCCTGTCGGCACTTGGTGTATTCGGAGGTTTGGTTCGGGCTCCAGGAAAACGCGAAGTTCGAGGAGATGAAGATGAGGGAGGCGACTAGAAGTTTCATGGATGCTCCTGAGAGGTAAGTTAAGGTCCTTTTTTCACAGAAGCTGCGAGAATTCAAGCAGTGCTTTTTGACACCAAAATTATATGGCGGTCGTCTCAATTTTAGAATTCCAACACTTCGCGTTCCGGTGTAGATTCCCGCAACTTTAATCCAAGGGATCTCTATGAAAAACCTCTTCCTCCTCGCAGTCTGCATCTACCTCCTCCCCGCGGCGCACGCGGCCCAGTGTACCTCCCAGGGCTACCACGGTTCGAGCCTCGAGCTCGCGATCAAGGCCTGCCGGGAGGCGGGCTACACGAACCAGTCCTGCCACAGCACCGCGGCCTGCACGGGAAGTAACGTGAAACTCTGCGACTCCAACGGCTATAAGGGAACGACCATCGACGCCGCCATCCAGGCCTGCAGAGACTCTGGCTACACCTCCCAGTCCTGCCACTCGAGCCTCAAGTGCAGTCCGCGCGTGAGAGTCTGCTCTTCCCTCGGATACCGGGCCTCGACCATCGAGACCGCCATCCTCGCCTGCCGGAGTTCCGGGTACACCTCCAGCGCCTGCCACCAGGACGTCTCCTGCACCGGGGCTGAGAATTCTTGCTCGGCCCTGGGCCACGACGGGGCGACGATCCAGGATGCGATCAAGGCCTGCCAGCGCGCCGGAAACACGCTCCAGCGCTGCGTGGACGCCGTCTACTGCGACTAGCTCCGGTTCGGAATCTTCGTCAAGATCGGTACATCATCTGTTCCCTGGCCAAGGATCACCGTCGTGAGTTTCTTGCTCTCCGGATCCTGGGCATCCCTTACCTCGAGATTCCGGACCTTCTCCGCGAGCTCGTCGAGGAGTGCGGAGAGCTTCCGGCGGCTTCCCTTACTTAGCGAATAGAGGCCGATCTTCAGCCGTTCCCGGTCGTCGATGTGGCCCTCCACGAATCCGTCGATGATCTGCCGCCGGAACTTCTGCGCCAGAGGCCCCGCGCTGATCCAGCTCGGCTCCCCACTCACCAGCAGCTTCACCCGGTTCCCCGGGAGCCACTCGACGAGGCCGACCCTTTCGAGCTTCGAGAGGTAGAAGACCACGGAGGCTTCGGTGAGCGTGTGCTGGCGGGCGATCTGCTTCGGAGACCTCCCCTTGAGGAGCTGGTCGAAGAACGCCAGAAGCCCGGCCTCCGTGGAGAGGAGCTGCTCCTGCTTCAGGGTGTAGGTGAAGGACTTCTGCGCGGACCCGTCGAGCCGCAGGAGGGCGTCCGAGAGGCCCAGGCCCAGGCACTCGAGCATCTTGATCCAGTCCCGGAGGAGGACCCCCTCCCCGCGGAGCCAGCGCTTGAGGGTGGGGACGGAGGTCTTCATCAGCTGGGCGAATTCTTGCTGGGTGAGGCCCTGCCGCTTGAGCTCTGCCTTGACCAGGTCCCCGAACCGTTGGACGTCTTGCATGCGATCGCCTCCTAGGCTTACTAAGTGAACCTATATAGCTCATTTCGTGATCCTTTACAACTCGTGGTACCAGATCTCCAGGGAGCTGCGGTAAGTACCCCGGGCCAGCAATCAAGCTGCCCTACAGGAGCGACTCCATGAAAGCCTTCGTCCTCTCCGTCCTCGTCCTCGCATCCAGCCTGCCGGCAAAGGCCCAGGTCCGTTCCCGGGATCCGCGGTCGCTTCCCGTCTGCCCGGCCTCCGGTCTCCAGTTCCTCCTGGTCACCGGCTTCGAACCTTCCCGGTCCGCGGACGCGAGGGTCACGAAGGGCACCTGCACGGTCCTCGCACCCAGGCTCTCCTGGTGGGAGACCATGCCCTCGAAGCAGCCCCAGCTAAGGACCACGGAGGTGGCGTGCGCGAAGACCGACCTACTCAGGAAAGATCCCCAGGTCTTCGTCCGGGCCTTCGTCTCGTACCGCCTGACGGTCGACGACTGCCGGAGCAACCCGGGCTGCCACTACACCTGCGAGCCGGAGGTCTTCGTCCGCTTCTAGACGCGAGTAAGTCGGGTATAAGAACTTTCTGACGAGCACCGGTTCCCAAGGGAGCCCTGGCTGGTGTAGCCTAGAGGGCTGCAAAAAAATCAGGAGCTCCCTTGAAGACCCTAATCCTTAACCTGTTGCTGGTACTTTCTATGAAACCGATGAACTCCGACCACGCCCTCTTCTCCCGTCCCCTCATCCTCGGCGCGAGCGTCTCCCGGGGCTTCGGCACCACCGACGGGGGCCCGGGGCTCGTCATCTCGAAGATGATCAACCCCGACGCCGTCGTCACGAACAAGGCCATGAGCGGCCACACGAGTGTGGAGAGCACGCGGGACCTCCGCTACTTCGACACCGATCCGTCCATCGTCCTCGCCTTCGACCTCTTCTTCTGGGACGCCAACCGGGAACAGACCGGGAAGGCCTTCGAGGAAAACACGAAGAAGCTCTTCCGGGCCTACCAGGAGAGGAGGATCCCGATGATCGTCGGGAAGGTCCCCGTGGGTGTGCGGTTCCCGGAGGAGATCCGGAGGGCCGGGGAGAAGGAGTCCGCGCGGAAGATCAACCGGTTCCTGGAAGAGGTCTGCACGCTGGACAAGGGGTGCCTGCTCTACGACCCGCGGGCGTGCTTCGACCTGATGAAGGGTCCGCTCTCTCCGGAGGGGAAACCCTACTTCGGTGATAGCATGCACACGACGAACCTGGGGAACCGGTTCTGCGCCGAGGTCTTCGTCGGCTCCCGGGTCTACCGGAAGCTCCTGCCGAACACTCAAGAATAAGAGAGGTTACTGTGAATCATCCAGAGAAAGATAGAAACGTATTCTCCCGGCCCCTCATCATCGGCGCGAGCATCTCCGCCGGCTACGGCACGCGCGACGGCGGCCCCGGGGCCGTCTTCGCCCGGTTGATCAACCCCGAGGCCAAGATCACCAACCTGGCGTACAACGGCGCCACGAGTGTGGCGAGCACGGCGGCCCTCGACGTCTCCGCCCACTCTCCGACCGTCCTCCTGGGCCTGGACCTCTTCTTCTGGGACGCCGTCCTGGGACAGACCGGGAGCCGCTTCGAGGCCAGTACCAAGAAGTTCTTCGACCAGCTCCGGGACCGGGACCTGCCGGCCATCCTCGGGAAGGTTCCGGTCTTCGACTTCCCCTTCGGGATCCGCGCCGAGGTCATCGGCCAGCACGTCCGGAAGGTCAACGCTCTTCTCGAGGAGCACGCCGAGCGAGCGAAGAAGGTCCTGCTCTACGACCCCCTGAGCTGCCTGCTCAAGATGGACGGTTCGGACCATTTCAGTGACGGGCTCCACCTCACGCGGAAGGGGAACGAGTTCTGCGCGCAGTTCCTCCTGGAAGACGGGGGGTACAGGAAGCTCAGCGGGGTTCAAGAGTTGGACGTGGCCTAGGACGAGGGAGGGCTGTCGAAGCCAATTCCCTAGACTTCGACAGTGGGAGACGGTGCCTAGAACGGCCAGAAGGAAAACCCCTTCTTCTCCTTGGTCTGCGCCGTCTTGTTCACCTTCACCGCCGGCTCGGCCTTCTTCGCCGTAGCCGGGGCCGGGGTCGCTTCGGTGGCCGCCGGGTACTTCCGGTAGGCCTTGAGCTTCTTGAACTGCTCTTCGTACTGGAGGGTCAGCTCGTCCTTCAGGGAGAACGGAAGAGTGAACGTCAGCTCTTCGTTCAGAAGCCGACTGATCGTCTGGGTCGGGAAGCCGGGCTTCTCGTCGATGAGGTTGAGCTTCTCGATCGCGGGCTTGATCTCCCCGCTCACCTTCCCCTGCTCCGAGCGGGCCGTGATCTCCGCGTTCAGCGCGGCTTCGTTGAAGGAGAACGGCAGCTCGGCGCCGGCCATCTTGTTGAAGATGTCGGACGGGACTTTCTTCAGAGACCCCTGGATGGTCCACGGCATCGCTCCGTTGACCTCGCTGGTCCTCCCGGTGAGGTTGAGCTTCCCGCCGTCGGCGAGGTCCGAGGTGACGGTGAACTCCGTCTTCTTATTGATGGAGAGGAGGGAGAACTCCTTGCCCCGGAGGTTCACGTTCGTGAGCGCGAGGACGGTGCGGCTGAGCTCTTCCTTCTGCTCGATGAGGTTCAGCTCGCCGACCGTGGCTTCCACCAGGTTCAGGTAGTAGTCGTTCTTAAACTTCTTCTTCGACGCCTCGATCCGCTTGAGCTCGGAAGTGAAGTCCTTCGAGAGGTAGACGTCCATCTTGTCCGCGCTCACCCCGACCTTCTTGTCCTGGGAGAGGACGAGGTCCTGCCAGTTCAGCTGGACGGTGAGGTTCGGAGTCTCGAGGAGCTTCGCGGAGGTCTCCGGGTTGAAGACCTTCACGTCCACGAGGTTCACCTGGCCCTTCCCGAGGGCGAGGTCCACGGCCCGGACGGAGAACGCGTAGCCCGCGGCTTCCGCACCTTTCCGGTTGATCCACTGTTCGACGATCATCGGCGCGGAGACCTTCAGGGCCGATCCAACGACCACGAAGAAGAGCGCGAGGAAGAGGTAGAGCTTCCAAAACGATCTGCCTTTCTTCTTATTCTGTCCGCCGATGTAAATTGTTCCCATGATTCTTTCTCCTGCAAAAAACTTTCGACCCATTCTAGGCCAGGATTCTTAAGATAATGTGGAAGCAGAGTGACTGGTCTAGTCAACTGCATGGTTCCAAAAAACTTTTTGTTAATCATGCACAATCTGGATCGGAAACGCAAATTTTGCTAAGGGACCTACTCTAACAACTGAATTTCATGTTGATACTTCCTCATTTCTGACTGAAGAATCATCAGCCTATCATAGTCTGCCATTGATAATTGGTTCCAAGGATGCTCCTCGCCGACGTGCACTCCCGCTTCATCCGTGAGTCGTCCGTTGACGATCGAAATCTCGAACTGTCTGTCCTTTCCGAACCAAGAGACTTTTGCGTTTAGGAGTTCGTTGGTTTTCTTTGATCGCAGGTATTCCTGTGCTGCTCGCACGAAGAGCTTTCGGAACTTCTCCACCACATCTGCAACTGTATATTCCTCATCCTCGGACTCGTCTTCTATCACTTCATCTGGATGAAGTGAGAATCTGCTTAGCAGTAACCCGTGCGCCAGCATCGACCGCACCGATAGCAGAGCCGCCACGCTCAACTCCTTCTGCGCGCAGTACTCGAGGAACCCCTCCCGCACCAGCTCGAGCGGAACCGGCTCGTAGAAGATCTGCTGGAAGTAATCGTTCCCCAGCGCCACCCGCAGCGAGCGGAGCTGTTCGATCGGCGACGAACTCCGGAAGGGCCCGATCGGATGGCCCAGGTCCTGGACGATCGAGCGCTCTTCGAAGTACCGATCGTAGAAGATGAGCTTCCGGTGACTCGTCTTCAGACTGATGTTGTACTTCGGGTTCAGCCGCTTGATCTCATCGTTCTCGAGGATCGCGGCCATGACCGGGTTCTCGCAGACCGTGACCCGGATGTCCCAGACCTGGACCAGCATCTCGAGCTTCCTCCGGTCCCGCCCCTTCTGGCCGCGGAAGTAACTGTTCACCCGGTCCTTGAGCGACGTCGCCTTCCCGACGTACAGGACCTCTCCGGTCTTCGCGATCATGCGGTACACGCCCGGCCGGTCCGGAAGGCCCAGGCGCTTTTCTTTGAGCAGTGGGTACTCGTACTTCTTCCCGGAAGCCTTCGCCTTGATCCCCAGGAAGGACCGGAGTTCCTCGAGGCTCAGGATGTCCCGCTGCCGCAGCTCCTCCACCAGCCCCTGCCAGATGAGTGCGGTGGCCAGCACGTTCTCGAGGGAGCGCTTCAACTCCCGGAGCGGCATCCCGAAGTACCCCGAGAGCCCTTGGAGGTTCATCGTCGGGAGATTCAGAAGGACCTTCTTCGCGATCCGGTGGGTGCAGAGGACTTCGAAGGGGAGCTCCGGAAGACCCAGGAAGCGCTGGTAGAGATCCTCGAGGAACGGCTTCTCG
>SXUH01000130.1 GCA_005791855.1 Bdellovibrionales bacterium | reverse complement strand
TGCGCTTGAGGAACTTCGCGAAGGACCGGGAGACGTGGAGGTCCTGGAACTGGAGCACGCCGCGCGGGTCGGGGGAGAACCAGGCCAGGGGGAAGTCCAGGGAGATGGGCCAGGGGAAGATCCCCCGCCGGTAGGCTTCGACCAGCGTGTCCGTTTCGAGGTCTCCGCCGATGGCCACGAGCCCGTCGGAGGTCGCCGTGTCCACCGGGGGGAAGACCACCTTCCGTCTCATGCTTCGAGGACTTCCAGGAGGACCTTCGCCATGTCCGCGGCGACCCTGATGGAGCTCTTCTGGTCCCGGGCCTCGACCCCTTCGGGCCAGACGTAGGGAGCGAGTTCCATCAGGTCCGCGCCCGTGATCCGGAAGTCCTTCCGGAGCAGGCGGAGGAGGGCCGCGCAGTCCGGCGGGAGCAGCCCCTCCTTCTCCGGCGTCCCCGTCGCGGCCGCGTACTTCTCGTCGAGGGCGTCGATGTCGAAGCTGACGTAGAGCTCTTCGATCCCGAGCTTCCGGTAGTGGCTCCGGATCTTCTTGTGCGTCTTCTCGAGGCCCCACTTCCGGACCTCGCTGGCCCAGAGCTGTTCCACGCCGAGGGTCGTCTTCCAGTGTGCCTTCTTCCTGGCGCTCGAGCGGATCCCGATCTGGATGAGGTGGTCCCGCGACGCGAGGCCGTCGAGGATCTGGTAGGTCCAGGTGCCGAAGCAGATGTCGATCCCCAGGCGGTGCTGGAGCAGGTCCGTGTGGGCGTCGAAGTGGAGGACGGCCGCTTTCGCGAGGTCGCGGCGGCTCTCGAGCCAGGCCCGGACCAGCGGGTAGCTCGTGGAGTGGTCCCCGCCGAAGCCCAGGATGCGTGCGTCCGGGTGGGCCCGGTAGAGGTCGTCCAGCGCCCGGTGCGCGATGCTCAGAGGAGAGACGGGCAGCTTGTTCACCTTCCCGTAGAGGGCCTTCTGGCAGAGCTTGATGGTGGCTTCGTTGAGGTACTTGTCGTGGAGGAGGTGGGGGATCACGCGCACGTCCCCGAGGTCCGTGAACCGCTCGCGCTCGCCCAGGAGTTCCTGCCGGAGGATCAGGGGACCCCAGTTGGCCCCGCGGTGGATCCCGCCGCCGTTGTCGGAGGGGATCCCGAGGACCCAGGGCCTCTTCGGGTCGAGCCCGGCGATGGTCTTCACCCACTTCGCCCGGGCCTTCTCCACGTCCTTCGTGCCGTAGTAGGCCAGCATGAGCTTCTCTTTCTTCTCCTTCCCGCTGTTGACGGTGAAGACTCCGTTGCCCGGGAGGGTGAGGAGGTCGGGGATCGCTTTCAAATGAGGGCTCCTTCTATCCATTTATTCTGGAGTAGTTCATTGTGGTACCGTTCCGTAAAGGCCGGAAGCTCGAGACGTAGAAAATCCGAAAGGACCTCCCTCGTGAAGGAGATGATCTTGTCGTCCAGGTCCTTCTCCACGCCGGCGATGTGGCTGGTCTTCCAGACCTGCGGGAAGGCGTGCCAGTCTTCCGCGAACGGTTCCCGTTCGAAGACGTCGAGGAAGGCGAAGGCCTCCGGATTGGCGAGGAGGTAGGCTTTCAGCGCCTCCTCGTCGACGAGCTTCCCGCGGGCGCCGTTGATGAAGAGGGTCTTCTTCGAGAGGCTTCTGAAGAAGTCTTCGTTGAAGAGGTGCCGGCTGGTGGAGTTGAGGCTCAGGGCCGCGATGACCGCCGCCGCGTCCTCCACGGATCCCTCTCTCCAATCCTTGAGGCACCGGTGCGGGCACTTCTTCACGTAGGGGTCGACCACCGTGACCTCCATGCCGAGGACCGATAGCGTGTCCGCGACGATCCTTCCGATGTGCCCGTACCCGAAGACCCAGACACTCTGGCCCGCGAGGAGAGCCCGATCCCAGGTCCGGTCCTTCTGCCACACCAGGTGCCGGGGAAGTTCCGCGAACCCGTGGAAGAGCGCGGTGAGGCTGTACTCAGCAACGGCCTGGGCGCGGACCGCGTGGCCGATGACGAGCGGGATGTCCTTCCAGAGGTCGTGCTCGGCTTCGAAGTGGTCGTAGCCGGAGTTGGCGTGGATGATGAGCTCGGTGTGCCTCAGGAGCTCCCGCGGAAGGTCCCGGAGCTGCGTGTGCGTGTTCGTGATGAGGATGGTCCTTCGGGGCTTGGCCGTTTCCAGGGTCGCCGGCTCGAGCGTGGCAAACTGCTGAATCATGAAGCTTTCTCGAGCAAGGAAATCAGCCTTTTGATAAGGAGAGGTGTGCGTGCGAATGACCTGGAAGCTTTTCATCCCTCAAAACTAGCTTAAATGGGGTTGAAAGTGTATAAGGGAAGCACCATGATCACCATAAAATCGGCCCGGGAAATTGAAATCATGAAAGAGACTTGCAAGATGGCTGCGAAGACTCTTCATTTCCTCGGGAAGAACATTAAAGTCGGGATGACCACCGAAGACATTGACAAAATGTGTTATCAGTACACGGTCAACCGAGGCGGAAGGCCCGCCACCCTCGGGTACCACGGTTTCCCGAAGTCCCTCTGCACGTCGAAGAACGAAGTCATCTGCCACGGGATCCCCTCGGAGAAAGACAAGATCCGAGACGGCGACATCGTGAACCTCGACGTGACCACGATCTGGAAAGGGTTCCACG
>SXUH01000129.1 GCA_005791855.1 Bdellovibrionales bacterium | reverse complement strand
GCCAGCGAGGCGTGGTATGACAACTCGAATACTTGTCGGAGCTGTCTTAACTCCGTGGCCTTAGAGGTGTCGAAAGTTTTGACAGGAGGTGAGTTTGAGGACAGGGGGCCGGGCTCCGAGGTGGGGCCCGGCGGAGAGGTCTTAGAGATTGATCGGTAAGGAAAGGGAGAGCATGTAGGCCTTGTAGTCCAGGTCCGCGTCGCCGGTGAGGCCGCCGCTCTTCCCTTCTTCGAAGTTCCCGGTGCGGTACTCGAAGTTCACGACCACGAACGGCAGACCGGTGAAGCCGACGCCGAGCTTGCTGCCCGAGCCTTCGCTGAATTCGACCTTCGATCCGCCGCTCTCGGTTTCCGCCGTCGCGGAGAAGATGTACCCGGCGTAGACCCGGAGGAGGACCGGGAACTCGTACCCGACGAAGGCTGCCCACTCGCCCATCGAGACGTTCTCTTCGTAGGCGTCGTCGTCCATCTTGATGCTCGACTTCAGGTAGTCCAGGCCGAGCTGGAGCCCGAGGTTCTGGTACCCGAGCCGGCCGCCGAAGGAAGTCCCCATGCCCTTCTCGGTTCCCGAGTCGTCCTTGAAGTCGAACTTGAGGTTGTAGCCGATGACCGGCTCGATGAGGACGCCGGCGTTCGCCGAGGAGATCGAGAGGATGAGAACCGCGAAGAGGGCGCTCAGAGTGTTACGGTTTTTCACGAAATTGCTCCTGATTGAAGGTAGTGGTGCCTACCTTCATTCTAAGAGCATCCGAAAATTCTGCATCAGTTTTTTATCTTACCAATCAGGTCGCCTATCTTCACGAACATGATGTCCTTCTCGTCGGCGGACCTGACGGCGAGGTGGCCCTTCGGGACTTCGTGGACGTTCTCGCTGGCGATGGTCCGGCCGACCTTGTCCTGCGCGATCTGCCCGACCATGTCCCCCTCCTTGGCGAGGATCTGGCCCACGAAGCCGCGGCCGAAGAGCACGAGGTCCCCGTCGACGAGCTCGTAGGCGCAGCCGACGCAGTTGTACCGGTTGTCGACGACGATGGTGGTCCCCTTCTTGAGCCGGAAGCTCGCCATGTTCTCCTTCACCTTCGTGAGCGAGAAGAAGTTCAGATCGGTCTTCACCACGAGCGCCAGGACGAAGACGGTGGTGAGCACCTGGAAGAGCTTCGAGCGCTGGAGGATCATCCCCTCGTACTCGAGGTCGCGCACCTTCGCGGAGGAGCTCTCGAGCTGCTTCTCGACCTTCTCGTCGAAGATGAAGCGCTTGAGGAACATCGAGTAGGTGAAGGCCGTCACCAGGAGCACGAGGAGGGCGTACATGAAGAGCCGGAAGAAGTAGAGCCCCTGCTGGTGGATGTGCACGTCCCGGGACTGGACCGCGTAGGCGACGAACATGAACGCGACCGGGAGGACGATCCAGTTGAACCCGTCGACCACCTTGTGCCGGAAGAACCATTCCTTCCGCTTCTGGTGGTGGTCGTACTGCACGAGGCGCACCCGGAACTCGTCGAAGACCTCCGCGGCGATGAGGTCCGGCCTCGCCCGGTGGATCCCCTCCCAGACGTAGTCGACGCGCTCGAGGCCCGAGTTGAAGTAGTGCTTGTGGTTGTTCTTCATCTTCAGGTAGAAGATGGACCAGCAGACGACGTTCACGGATTCGATGTCTTCGTAGCGGAGGACGTCCTTGCACTTCTTATTGTGCACGAGGATCTGGTGCGGGAAGACCTGCACCGAGTAGCTCAGCCGGGACCGGATCCAGAAGTAGTAGGAGCTCCCGAAGACCGAATAGAACATGCTGGTGAAGAGGAGCTCGACGCCCTGGTGCTCGAGGACCGAGGCGACGCCGTCCTGGGTGAAGCGGTAGCACCAGTAGGCAAGCAGCAACGAGGAGATCACCAATAGAAGGAAGACGTAAACCCGGTAGTGGCTGCGGTACTTAAGTAACCGTGGCTGCAACCCGTCTGTCTTGAAGCTCTTGTCCAAAGTTAAACTCCTGATGAGAATGTGAATCCCTATCGGAGGGTCGGACCAGAAACTTGAGCAAAACAGTCTAGGTGTTAGATCTCCGGGGTCCGCGGATCCTCAGGAGGAGGATGAGGCCGAAGAAAATCAACATGATGGAGATCCACTGGGAAGGGGTAAACGCACCCCACTTCCCTCGGACCAGGTCCCCTCGTAGGGCTTCGACAACGAGTCTCAGGGCCCCGTAGCCGCAGAGGTAGTGGACGAGGAGCTCGAGCCGGGGCCTCGTGGACCGGTAGAGGTAGGTCCCGAGGACCAGGAGGGAGAGGGCCTCGATGAGCTGGGTTGGATGGCGGTGGGCCCCGTGGAGGAAGACTCCCCAGAGGAACTCCGTTTTTTCGCCGTAGCAGCAGCCCGCGAGGAAGCAACCGATCCGCCCGATCCCGTGCCCGATGGCGACCGACGGGAGGATCGCCCACAGGAGCTCCGGGGTGAGCCGGTGGCCCGTCGCCCGGTACAGGAGGAGGAAGGCCACCGCGCCGAGGAAGCCGCCGTAGAAGACGAAGCCACCCCCTGTCCAGAAAGAGAGTTCACTCAGAAGAGTCTTCGAGAGATCAGCGGGCAGGGTCAGGTAGAAGAGCACCTTCGCCCCCGCCCAGGAAAAGACGAACACGCCCCAGAACAGGAGCTGGGCACGGAGCCGCGGGACGTCCGCCGGAACCCGGCCGAAGAAGATCTCGTAGGCGACGCCCCAGCCCAGACCCATGAGAAGCGGATAGGAGTAGAGGATCAGCTCAGGACTTTGATAGAGGATTGGCAGCATTTTCTTCAGCCGGAGTTTTCTTATTCTTGAGCTGAGAGATGAAGTCGATGATCAGGAGTCCGGCGGCGACGGTGATGCAGCTGTCGGCGACGTTGAACGCCGGGAAGTGGTTCGCCTCGTCCTTCCAGTAGAACATGAGGAAGTCCACCACGTAGCCGAGGCTGAACCGGTCGATGAGGTTCCCCACCGCGCCGGCGATGATCAGGGCGTAGGCGAGCGAGATGTAGAACGGTCCCCGGAGGGTCTTCACGAGGAGGTAGAAGATGTAGCCGCAGAAGAGCACCGGGAGGCCCAGGAAGAAGATCTGGCGGAACCAGTCCGGGCCCTGCGCCATGAAGCCGAAGGCGGCGCCGCTGTTCTTCACGTAGGCGATGCTGAAGAAGCCCTCGAGCACGGGGATGGTCTGGCCGTAGTACAGGCTGCTCTGGATCGCCCCCTTCGAGAGCTGGTCGATGATGATGAGGGCGGCGATGAGCAAGCTCAGTGTCCAGAAACGGGCCATGGCGAATCCTAGTAGTAGTCTTTCGGGTTGATCTCGTACTTCTCAATCTTCCGGAGGAGGGTCTTCTTCGGAATGTTCGCGTTCAGCGCGGTCTGGTTGATCCGACCCTTGTTGATCTTCAGCGCCTGGACAATAAACTCTCTCTCAAACTGGTCTTTGGCAATAGCAAAGTCCAGCTTCCCGCCGTCCATGAGCTTCGTGCCGAAGGAAAAGTGGACTTCCCCGCCGGCCTTTGCCGCCGGCGAGCTGTCGAGGACGGAGTTCTGGATGTCCTCGAGGTCGATGACGCCTTCCTCGGCGACCTGCTCGTTGGATTCGTGCTTCTTCTGGTCCTTGAAGACGATCGACGGGAGCGAGTGCAGGTGGATCATGTCCGAGGATTCCATGATGAAACAGTGTTCGATGATGTTCCGGAGCTCCCGGATGTTCCCGGGCCAGGAGTAGTTACTGAGGACCTCGAGCGCCTCCGGCTCCGCGCCCTTCACCTTGAGGTTGTGGACGTTGTTGAAGTAGTTGATGTAGTGGTTCACGAGGTGCGGGATGTCCGTCTTCCGCTCCCGCAGCGGTGGGAGGTAGACCGGGAGGACGTTCAGCCGGTAGAACAGGTCTTCCCGGAAGGACCCGTCCTTGATCATCTCCTCGAACGGCTTGTGAGACGCGGCGATGATCCGCACGTCCACCTTGATGTCCCGGTTCGAGCCCACGGGCATGAAGGTCTTCTCCTGGAGCACCCGGAGGAGCTTCACCTGCATCCCGGCCGAGATGTCGCCGATCTCGTCCAGGAAGATGGT
>SXUH01000128.1 GCA_005791855.1 Bdellovibrionales bacterium | reverse complement strand
GGTTGCTGCTCATGCTCTCCCGGTCCTCGGTGGGCATGAGGGTGACGATCTCCTCGAAGGTCTTCGACGTCGCGAGGGCTTCCCTGAGGCCTGGCCCCAGCGACTCGTAGAGGTGGAAGACGATGAGGATCAGGAGGTCGATCTTCTCCGAGCGCCCCTGGGAGAGCTTCAGGATGGCGGAGAGCTCCTCGGGGATGCGGATCTCCTGGTAGTCGGAGTTCTCCCGCTGGCCCCGCTGGATGTTGGCGAGCTTCAGGTAGAAGCCCAGGAGGAAGAGCCGGGAGACGCTGTTCACACTCTGGCCGTGGAACTGCTGCTCGAAGGCGATGATGTCTTCGACGAGCTTCAGGTCCGTGGCGGCGGGGTAGCTCCCGTAGCGGGCCTTGTAGACGAAGAGGCTCGCCACGCGCTCCTTGAAGTTCGGCCAGCCCAGGGCCATCATCGTCTTCTCGAGGCCCCGGCCGTCGTCGAACTCGGCGAAGGTCGACTCGAGGAGGAAGTAGAGGGCCTTGTTCCTCCGAATGACGGTGAAGACCTGGGACGGCGAGGTGAGGACCGAGAGATTGGTCTTCAGGAGGGTGACGAACTCCTCTGGCAGCGGGACGAACGGTAGGAGGGTCTTGATCATAGTTTCCGACTGTTTTGATTTTCCTCTCCGGGAGAACTCCCGGCCTGCCTCAATTTAATCACGAGTGGCCGATTTCACCAAGTGCCGAACTTGCGGGTTTCGCGCTTTTCCAGTTTAATATGGTATGAGCTTACCGTACTACCACCACATCCACGTGAAGAGCGCTTCCCTCGACGAGCTCGACGCCCTCCTGCGGCCGGACCTGAACCTGCGCCAGCCGGTGGCGATCCACCTCAAGGCCCTCACCCTGGACCAGCAGCGGGAGTCCATCGGCCTCATCGAAAACTACTTCGCCTCCCAGAACCTCTCCTACAAGTTCCCCTACCCGCTCTACCTGGTCACCGACCACGAGCGGAGCATCGCCAAGATCCCCCTCGCCCGGAAGCAGGAGGAGCTCCCGAAGTTCTTCGTGCAGAAGGATTCGAAGATGAACCTCAAGGAGGCGCAGCTCGCGGCGAAGAACAAGCTCCTCCAGCAGGAGATCCGCAACAGCGACTCGCTCTCCAACGATTCGCAGACGGCCTCCTTCGGGGAAGCCCACCGGATCATCTTCGAGCTCGAGGCGGAGCGGGACTTCTACCGGTCGATCCTGAACCGGCTGGTCATGGTGGAGGACAATGGATAAGAAGAAGCTGCTCCGCTCGCTGGAGCCGGACGACGTGAAGGGGTTCGAGGAGTTCATCGAGTCGCAGCCCAACGAGACGAACTTCCTCCCGCGCGGCGTGGGCGGGAGTAACAAGAAGAACGACGCCACCTTCGAGCACCTGGACTTCCTCACCAACGATTCGGAGCGACTCCTGCGGCTGAAGGACCTCCTGACGGAGAAGCTCCCCTTCACCACCAAGTTCGACCAGTCGGCGGTGCTCATCGAAGAGCAGCGGGCCGAGCTCGACATCATCAAGCACAAGCTCTTCGAGGTCTGCGACCACCGGGGCTCCACCTACCAGCGGGCCATGGCGGAGATCTTCAACCAGTTCTTCAACCCGGCCAAGCCCTGAGCGGACCCTGTAAAGTTCTAGTTTTTGGTGTAGTTTAGGAGGATGGGGCCTCCGATGTGCCGGAAGTCCTCTTCGGTCATGGCGTCGATCTCGTAGCCGTTGAGCTGCTCGACCATGATCTGGTAGAGGTACCGGTCGAAGCGCGGGATGGTGTGGAGGCCGAACTTCTGGATGAAGTGCGAGGTCTTGTCCCGGAGGGCCCGGTCCTCCTCGCCCTTGATAAGGTACTCCTGGTTGTTCTTGGTGAAGAAGAGGTGGAAGAAGCTCCGGAGCTCGGAGACGGTCACGCCCATCTTGCCCGCGGCGGACTCCTGGTAGTGGCCGCCGACGAAATTTATGAAACTGGAAATCATGATGGCTTCGAAGTCGATGTTGTCCACTTCGTAGTTGAGGTAGAACTGGTCGTTGAGCAGACCCTGGGCCTTGAGCTTCTCGAGGCCCTGGAAGAAGGTCTGGATGAACGGCAGCGCCGTGGTGAAGGTCTCCGCGGCGTCGGTCCAGAGGCGGTAGGCGGCGAGGTCCCGGAGCTCCAGGGGCTTCGAGCTTCCGTCGAACTTGTACTTGGCGACCTCCTCGTGCGAGTTCTCGAGGAAGGCGTTCCAGTACATGCCCAGGAAGTAGCCGAAGTCGTCGCGCTCGAAGGGCGTGGCGGCGAGGGCCTTCTTGATCTTCTTCCGGGTGAGGTCGATGAGGCTGAACCCGACCTTGTAGACGTCCTCGAAGTCGAAGACCTCGAAGAACCGGCTCGCCTTCTCCGGGTCGAGCGTCGCGACCATGTACTCGAAGCCGAGCTCGAGGCACTGGCGGGTCTGGGCCCCGACCTTACCCATGGCCACGGAGCCGTTCTTCAGGGCGTCCTCGAGGGTCATCTTCGCGTTCACCAGCCGGATGAAGTTGAAGTGGAGGAACTGCTGCCGCTTCTCATCGGTGACCCGCGCGAGGGCATCCTTGAGCGCGTCCATCCCCGCCTGGTACGGCGTGAGGGACGAGGCGTGGAGGTTCTGGTTCAGGGAGAGCGTGTCGAGCTCGCCGGTCACCCCCCGGCGGGTCTTGATGAAGTCGTCGATCTGCGCCTGGGTGGCGAGGCCGCTCTTGTACGCGAGGGCGTCGTAGTAGTCCACGAAGCCGAAGTCGCGCAGGCGCTCGACCTTGTTCTGGTAGACCTCCTCTTCCATCAGCTGGTAGGAGTCCACCACGAGCTTGAAGAGGAAGGCGTAGGCTTCTTCCACGCCGACCTCGCCGTAGAGCCTCCGGATGAGGCCCTTGAGGCCGTTCACCTGCTGGAAGTCCTCCGGGTACTCGATCAGGAGGAGGTTGTCTTCGGTGAGGAAGTAGTTATCCCCCTCCGGGTACATCGGGTCCTCGACGTCGAAGGTGGAGATGGTGAACTGGTTCTTCATGCCCAGGAGGAAGTCTTCGCTCCGGATGTACTCGGAGACCACTTCCTCGTCGGCGCACTTGGTGTACACCTCGAGCCAGTAGTAGAAGGCCTCCGGGTCGAGGGCGTCCTTCTTCCAGGCGTCGATGTCCCGCAGGGCCTGGCGCTGCTCGGGAGAGAGCTTCGGGAGGATCAGCGCCACCTGGTCTTTGGAGGTGGCCTGCATGGCCACGTAGAGCGGCTGGATGGGAACCATGGACAGATCTGCTCCACCTTCCACCAGCTTCTCGATGTCTTCGAACTGCCGGTAGGCCTGGGCTTCGTATAATAGCTGGCTGAGCAGATCTCTTTTGACCGAATCATTATTCATGGAATGTCCCCTGGAAAAACCCTTTTAACACTAAGTCAGGTCCTCTGGCTACGAATCTCTCGCCGCAGCAAAGCTAGATTAACTGGGACTTCACTTGTAGACTTATCCCATGAAGAAAGCCCCCGTCGGACATAAGTACGTTCCAAGCCTCGAAGACCTAAGGAAGAGCCACCCGGACCTCAAGGCCCTCTTCTTCGACATGGACGGGACCCTCTTCGACACCGAGAAGTACCACGAAACGGCCCTCCTCATGTTCGGCTCGGAGTATTCGATCAAGGCTCCGCCGGGGATCGGGTCGCTCTACGACCTGATGGTGGGGAAGGCCGACCACCTCCTCTTCGAGATCATCCGCTACTGGGACGGGTTCCCGAAAGACTGGTCGGTGCGGGACTTCGTCACCTACAAGAATAACCTCGTGCTCGAGGTTCTCTCAAAGACCACGGCGGAGAACTACTTCCCCCTGCGGACCAAGGAGCTCCTCCACGCCGCCCGGAGGGAGAAGATCTTCCTGGGACTCATCACCTCCAGCGAGAAAGTCGTCACGAAGCGGCTCCTCGAGATCACGGGCCTTGCGACGTTCTTCGACCTCGTCCTCACCAGAGACGACTGCCCCTTCCACAAGCCGGACCCGTGGCCCTACCTCGAGGCCACCAAGCGCTCGGGGGCGAAGCCATCGGAGATCGTGATCTTCGAAGACTCTCCCGTGGGCCTCGAAGCCGCGACGGCGGCCGGGGCCCACGTGATCAAGGTCGAGTGGTTCCCCCCGCCGCACGTGAAGACCTCCTAGGGTCTTAGGATGACGAGCTGCCAGCGGTTCCCGGAGGCTTCGTCGTTGACGAGCCTCACCTTCTGGGGCGCGGGGGAGAAGGCCCCGTCGATCTCGTTGGAGACGTAGAATTCCTTTCCGAGGACCGAGAGGATGTTCCAGAGGCCCTGGTGCTCTTCCATGTCGATCATGTACTTCAGGAACAGCAGCGGGACGGGCCCGTCCTTGGTGCCGAGCTTGTCGAAGTTCATCATCTCCTTCAGGGCGTCCCGGGTCATGAAGGATTTTAGCTTCTCGGAGAGGACGTTGATCATGTTGAGGCTGAAGACGTAGTCGTACTTGAGCTTCTGCATGTCCACCTCCACCAGGTCCAGGTCCGACGAGCTCCGGAGCTCCGAGGCCTGGAGGAAGGCACTCTTCTGCGGCTTGCGGATCTCCCTGATCTCTTTTCTGACCGGAGCTTCGACGACGACGGGCTCGGGCTGCTTCACCGCCGGAAGCTTCGGCGCGGGCGCCGGGATGACCGGGGCCGGGAGCGGCTTCGGGGCTTCCGGAAGTTTAGCGATCTTGAGCGGCTGGGCCTTCACCAGGTAGTCGCGCAGGCCCTTGTCCTCGAACTCCCGGCCGGAGCCGTAGAAGAACACCCGCCCCTGGAGGAAGCGCTCCTGGTAGTTTCTCTGCAGGTGATCCTGGATCGACGGGAAGAGCCGGTCCAGCACCGGGTAGCGCCGCTCCCGGTGGGCCATGACTTCGGAGTAGCGGCGCAGGCACCCCTGGGCTTCGCCGCTTTTGTTAAAAGAGTTAACGGCGTTGGAGAGACTCAGGAGGTAGTAGGCGTCACGGTTCTTCGAGAGCCCGTGGAGCTCGTCTTCCTCACTGCAGATCAGGGTCATGAGGCGTTCGTCACTCTGGCAGGCAGCGGCGAGCCGGGGCTCGAGGTCTCCGTCGGTGGGCCTCCCCTTCCCCTCTGCCCGTAGCCGGTAATGCGAGTAGGTCTTGGAGGTCTTGGCTCCCGACTCCTTGTACCAGTCGGCCTGCCGGTAGGTCGGCGGGAGGACCTCTTCGAAGTGTGGCCTGAAGTTCCTGAGCCGCTCGACGAAGGTCCTCATCGCCTCGGACTTTGGCCTGCAGGCCCGCACCCAGGACTCGATCTTAAAGCCACACCCGTTTTTTAAGCGGAAGTGATCCGAGAGGAGCTTCAGCTGGAGGTTCCCTTCCAGGAGGTAGCTCACGGTGATGAGCCGGTAGTAGTAGCGGATGCTCTGGGCGTGGGCCGCGAACTGTTCGTTGGTGCAGAGGAGCCCCGCCGGGAGCTCCGAGCGGAGGAAGAAGCCGAGGTCCTGCTCCCGGGGGATGAGCCGGGGCTGGAAGAAGTTCTGGAAGAACAGGTCGTCCTGGAACGTGAGCCGACCCTGGTACGGGTCCTGGAAGATCAGCGGGTCGTAGCGCTCCTGGTACCCGTCCAGGTCCTTCTCCCCGAGGTAGGCCAGGGGATAGAACTCTCCCTCCGCCCGGGCCACGGAGAGGCCCGCCAGGAGGACTAGGAATTGAACCAGAATAAGGTGAACCATGGGATATAGGTTATTACAAGGAGGGCAAAAATCAAGAGCAACAGAAAGGGCACGCTCACCCGGTAGAGCTCGAGCACGGGCCGGTTGAAGCGGAAGGAACTGATGAAGAGGTTTATCCCGACCGGAGGAGTAATATATCCGATCTCCAGGTTGGTGAGGAAGACGATGGCCAGGTGGAGCGGGTTCACGCCGAACTGCTCGGCGATGGGCAGGATCAGGGGGACCACCACGATGATGGCGCTGAAGATGTCCATGAGGCAGCCCACGATCAGGAGGAAGACGTTGAGCACCAGGAGGAACAGCAGCTTACTGGTGATGAAGGTCTTCATCGCCTCGAGGATCTTCATGGGAACCTCTTCGTCCACCAGGTAGTTGGTGAGCCCGAGGGCGCAGCAGAGGATGAGGAGGATCGCTCCCACCAGGGTGAGGCTCTCCACGATGACCTTCGGGACGTCTCTCCTGAGGGAGAGGTCGCGGGTGACGAAGCAGTTGATGACGAGGACGTAGAACGCGGAAAGAGCCGAGGCCTCCGTCGCCGTCACGTAGCCACCGTAGATCCCTCCCAGGACGAAGACCGGCAGCGGGAGCTCGTAGCGGGCCTCCCAGACGCCGGCCCGGAGGGCCTGGACCGAGAAGCGCTGGCGCTTCCGGTCGGTCTTCGGGGCCTTGAGGACCGAATAGGTCGCGAGGATGAGCATGAGGATGAACCCGGGGACCATCCCCGCGAGGAAGAGGTCGTCGATGTCGACCTTCGCGATGATGCCGTAGAGGATGATGGGAAGGCTCGGCGGGAAGAGGAGCCCCAGGGAGCCGCAGGTGGTGATGAGGCCCAGGGAGAACTTCTCCGAGTACCCTTCCTGCATGAGCATGGGGTACAGGAGGCCCCCGAGAGCGATGATGGTGACCCCGGACGCGCCGGTGAAGGCCGTGAAGAAGGCGCAGATGAAGAGGCACACGATGGCCACTCCGCCCGGCATCCACCCGACCGCCGCCTGCGAGAGCTTCAACAGCCGCACCGGGGCCTTGGACTCGGCCAGGACGTAGCCCGCGAAGGTGAAGAGCGGGATGGTGAGGATGGTCGGCGCGCTGGCGAGGCGGAAGATCTCCACCGCCACCGCCGAGAGCTCGATCCCGCTGAAGTAGAAGGCGACGAGGGCGAGGGCCGACATCACCGCGAAGATCGGCGCTCCCAGGAGGGCGAGGAAGATGATGGCGCTATACGCGATCAGGCTCACGAATCTCTCCGGTGAAAAGGCCCAGGATCAGCTGGTTCAGGAAGCGAAGGGCGATGAGCCCGAGCCCCGCGGGGATGATCCCCACCAGGACGGAGCTGTGGATGTGGAGGAAGGACGGGGCCCCGAACTCCTTCTCCACCAGGTAGAAGTCCCAGGAGGCCTTGGTGAGAACGGCGGTGACGAGGAGGCAGAAGACGGCGACCAGGTTCCGGTGGATCCAGTGGAGAGCCTTCGACGAGGATCTCTCCACGAGCTTGGTGAGGATGTCGACCTTGATGTGGACGTTCCTGCTGGTGGCGAGCGACCCGCCGAGGAAGGCGCAGATGAAGACCAGGTGCCGCACCAGGGGCTCGAGCCACAGCAGGCTCTGGCCCATCCAGCGCAGGACGATGGCCATGACCGAGAGGACCAGGATGCAGAAGAACGTCACCACGATCCCCCAGCGGCTGAGCTTCTCCAGGACGTCGTCGAAGAGGGAGACGAGCTTCAGCATCTACTTGGCTTCTTTCTCGAGTTCTTGGATGATCTTGCCCGAGATGAGCTTGTCCTTGAGCTTGCCGATCACCTGGGCGCGGATGGAGGCGGCCTTGGCGTAGTCTTCCTTCGGGAAGGAGACGAACTCGACGCCGGCCTTCTTGAGCTGCTCCCGGGCGGTCTCGCTCTCGGTGATCGACTTGCCGTTGGCCTCCGCGATGTACTTCTTCGAGAGGGCCAGGATCTTCTGCTGGTGGTCCGGAGAGATCTTCGCCCAGGCCTTGTCGGAAACCAGGAGGGCCCCGATGGAGAACGCCGTCGGGAAGTCCACGAGGTACTTGATCTTGGTGTGCCACTGGAGTGCGAGGATCGCGAGCGGCGGGGCGTAGGCGGCGTTGATGATTCCGGTGGAGAGAGACGAGAGGACGTCCGGGAGGGCCAGGGGAACGGACACCAGGCCCAGCGAGGAGATCATGGCGGCGACCAGTTCGTCGCCCTCCCAGGACCAGATCTTGATCCCCTTGAGCTCGGTTAAGTTCGAGACCTTCTTGGTGGACACGAGGTAGACCTGGCCGATCTCGTAGAACCCGAGGTTCACGAAGCCCTTGGCCCTGAGTCCCTGGTCGAACTTCGGAGTCATCTTGACGAGGGTCTCCGAAGCCTTCTTATGGTTTTCGTAGAACGTGAACGGGATCTCCATGGCCCGGGCGTCTCCGTAGATCGCCCCCAGCGTGTTGCCGGTGAACACTCCCCCCTGGAGCTGGCCGATGCGGATCTTCCGGAGGACGTCCGGCTCGTCACCGGAGACGCCGCCGAAGTAGACCTTGAGGTTCACTTCGTTGTTCGTGGCCGCCGCGACCTCCTTGGAAAGTTGCTTCAGGCTGAGCCCCCAGGACGAGCCCTCCGGGACGATGGCCGCGAGCTTCACCTGCTGGGCGCCGAGGGCCCCGAGGCTCGAGAGGGTGAGGGAGAGAAGCAGGAGAAGTTTCAGCATAGTCCGTCCTTAAAATATTTTGCTCTTATTCTTTTCGATCATCTCAAAGCGCTTCCGGGCGATGGCATTGTAGAGATTGAGATCGGAGGCATCTTTATATTCTGATTTATTTTCCAGGCCGTC
>SXUH01000127.1 GCA_005791855.1 Bdellovibrionales bacterium | reverse complement strand
GGCCTTGAAGATCCGGCGGCAGATCCCGAAGATGTTGGTCCGGAGGAGGCGGAGCTCCTCCCGGTCGCGCACGGCGATCCGGGCGTGGCGGAGGAAGAAGTTGTAGATGAGGAGCTTCCCGCCGGAGAGGTTCTCCCGCACCACCCGCTCGGCGGCCAGGCAGGTCTGCCGTTCCTTTTCGATGATCTCGTCCACGGAGATCTTCTCCATGCGCACGAAGCTCACGATGGCGTCGACGGCGAAGGTCGGGTCCTCGTGGAGGTCCGTGGACTCGAGCTTGAGCTCGTTGATGCAGCGGAAGCCGTAGAGGTCGATGAAGCGCTGGAAGTCCTGGTACACCTCCGGCGCCCGGCCAGACCGGAGCCCCGCGAGGATGGACTTCGCGTCGGCGGTGAGGAACCACTGCCGAAGCCCTGGGTCCCCTTCGACGACCTTCCTGGCGATCTTCATCAGGAGCCGCGTGGGCTCCGTGCTCGGCAGGTCTCCCTGGCCACTCAGGAGGTCGTTGTAGAGGGCGGCGGAGTTCCCGCTCTTGATCCACTTCTCCGTGAGGGACTTCAGGGTTCCGAAGAAGACCATGCAGCGGGTGTCGCTGATGATCGGGGCCTTCCACTTGAAGAGGAGCTCTTCGTTGAGGTGGTTGTAGGCCTCGATCAGCTCCGGGATACTCTTCGACGAGTAGTCCTGCGCCTTGGCCTTGAGGTAGACCTCGTCGAAGTCCCGGCGGAAGTTCTCGATGATGGAGCGGACCTTGAAGATCCGCCACAGGTTCATGCCGATGATGTAGGTCTTCCGGAAGGCCGAGTACCCGGGTGGGTTCTTGGTGAAGTCGAAGAGGGCGGCGATCTCGGGCTTGAGGTTCTGCTTCACGCCCATCATGGTGTCCATGAAGCTGCTCGAGTTCTCGGAGTTGGGGAAGAGGAAGATCATCTGGTACCAGTTGCCGAGGTTGTAGTAGACGTGGCCCCGGATGAGGCCCAGCATGTTGCGGAAGGTGACCTCGTGCTTCTTCACCAGCTCCGGCGGCACACCCATGACCTCGCAGAACTGGACGTACACCTGCCGGTAGGAGCGGCTCACGTGGCTGAAGGTCAGCGGAGTGGTGACCCCGTTGTAGGACTCGGTGATGTTCGAGTTGTCCCAGAGGATGTAGTCCGCCCCCCGGACTCCGGTGTCGAAGAACGCCCCCGGAGGGAGGGTGGTGATGGGCCTGGTCTGCACGCAGTAGAAGCGCTCACCTTCGAAGACGAACTCGATGTCCTGCGGGAGGCCCAGCTTCTCCTCGAGCCGCACCAGGGCCCCGGAGACTACCCGGACCTGGGCGTCGGTGAGGGACGGGAGGAGCTTCTTCTCCGGGGGGACATCCTTCTTCGTGATCCCGCCGCTCGGGTTCTTCTCGAAGTAGAAATCCTTCTGCACCAGGTGGGGTTCGATGGCGAAGTCCCCGCCCGGCTCCGGCCGCTTCACGTAGTAGTGGTCCGCGGCCAGCTCTCCGCTCACCAGCCCTTCGCCGAGGCCATAGACGGAGCTCACGATCATCTGCTCGCGCTTCAGGGGATGGATCGGGTCTCGGCTGAAGCCCACGCCCGCGGCGGAGGCCTGGGCCATCCGCTGGACGATGACTCCCATGGAGAAGCTCTTGACGGAGATGTTCCGCTCGGCGCGGTAGCTCTTCGCCCGGTCGGTGAAGGCCGAGGCCCAGCAGAGCTTCAGGGAAGAGAGGATCTGCTCCAGGCCCAGCTGGTGGAGGAAGCTCGAGAACTGACCGGCGAAGGAATTCTGCGCGGAGTCCTCGCCGATGCCGCTGGAGCGGACGGCGAAGGTTCCGGCGCCGAGCTTGCCGTGGGACGCGCCGATGGCCACCGCGAGCTCTGTGTCCAGCGGGGCCCGGCCGAAGAGCTCCTCGATCTCCTGGTGGCTCTTCGCCCACAGGTCGGTTCCCTTGAACTGCTCCAGGAAGCGGTCGAAGGCGAGGCTCGAGACGCAGAACCATTCCGGCACGGGGACCCGGCACTTCTCTAGCCTCGCGAGGTTGGTGGCCTTCCCGCCGCCCTGGCGCTCGAGGGTGGAGAGGTCGTCGGCGGCGGTGAGGATCATCTTTGTCATGCTAGCTCCATCTCTTCATAAGCCACAGGATCACTGGGCCAAAGAGGATTACGGTGGAGGAGAGTGCGGACACACCCTCCACGATCTTGTGGGTCCGGGGCTTCTTGAGCCAGTTCAGAAGGACGAGGGTGAGGATCCCCAGCATGGGCCAGGAGAACTTCGCGATCCCGGCGAGGCCGGCGCCGGTGGCGCAGACGCCGAGGAAGACCAGGGTGTAGAGGACGGTGACCTTCGGGCCGTAGAACTGGGCGTAGGTGCCGGCGAGCTCGTGCGCGTCCGGGTTGAGCTTGCGGCAGATCTCGTAGGTGAACGAGGCGCCGAAGTTCCCGAGGAGCCAGCCGAGGTAGGCCTGGTTGTGAAGCAGACCCGGCTCGAGGGTGAGACCGATCCAGCCGAAGATCGGGAAGACGATCACCTGGTGCGAGAGGGCGTAGAGCATGGGGTAGCGGGAGAGGCTCTCCGCCACGTAGAACTCCTTGTACATGAGCCAGGCGAAGATTCCGGTGATCGCCAGGGCGGCCCCGCCGGGGAGAGACCTCATGGCAGCGATCGCTCCTCCCGCCAGGACCAGCACGGCGGCGATGGCCTTGAGGGCCCGGAGGACGGCTTCCGGAAGGAGGAGGCCTCGCGGGAGGGGCCTCTGCGGATTGACGACGCGATCCTTGGGAAGATCCTTGAGCTCGTCTCCCAGGCGCATCTGGATGAAGATCAGGTTGGTGAAAACTACGCACAGGAGCAAGGGCCACGGCTTGAAATCATCCACGAAGGCCATGGAGGAAACTGCGATCCCGGCGGAGAGGAAGGTGAGGGCGGGGAGCGGAGATCGCTCCTTGAGGTAGGTCAGCCATGCGTTCATGCGTTCCGCCTTAGTGCTTTGGGTAAGCTCTGTTTCCGATCGATCCGGGACCGGTGTCGCTTGTCCCGGACGATCTTCCGGTGAATGATTTTTTTTATCTGCGGGAAGTCCTTCCGGAGTTCGAGGGCCGCTCCCTTGAGGTCCTCGCCGATGAGGAGGAGCTCGTCCTGGGCCGTCCGGTGAAGGAAGAGCTTCGAGCTCTGCAGCCGACGGTAGAGGGTCTGCTCCAGCAGGAAGTCTTCCCGGCGCTGGTGCTGGCGCCCGCGCATCCACAGGAACCCGTCCTTCTCCTCCACCCGGTCTCCCATGCAGTGCCAGAGCCGGCCGTCCTGGTCCCGCTCCTTGATGCCGGCGTTCTCCTTCGGGTCGCCCACGTACTCTCCCGAGACGTTGGGGCCACTCACCCAGAGGATGTCGTTCCGCAGGCGGTAGGAGATCTGGGGGATGGGTTTCCCGAGGCACAGGGTC
>SXUH01000126.1 GCA_005791855.1 Bdellovibrionales bacterium | reverse complement strand
GACTTAATTACTCGCATTCGCCAGTTCCATGTTAGGTTTGGAAAATTTTAACATAGCTTGGGAAAACTTAGTTATTGAAAAAAAGCAGACGGTTTTGCCACTTCTTCGAAATCTTCCGCTCTCCCGGAGGGGTGAAGGGCCTCTGCCGGTAGCTCCGGTGGTTGGGATCGGCGGCGAGGTCCAGCTGCAGCTGCACCGTCTTCCGGAAGACGGCCATGAGGTTTTCCTCGGCCCCGGCGGTGGCCTCGAGGCCCGCCCGGTTGAGGTCCAGGAGCACCTGGTGGATGGATTCGACCGTCGAGAGGCACCCGGGGAGCGGCTGGTGCTTGACCCGGAACTCCGAGAGGCGGCCTGGCTTGAAGCTCACGCGGGGAACGCCGTGGAGCGAGGTCGTGAGCTTCATCATCTTCTTGGCACAGGGCCAGGTTCCGTCGATGACGATGAACTGCGACTTCCCCGGGCCCAGCTTCTGTGGGAGCTCGGGGTCCCCGATGTCGATGGTCTCGAAGCCCGGGTAGAGCACGTAGGTGGCGTACTCCGGATCCCGGAGGAGCTCCCGGAAGCGCTCGTTGTCGTCGAACCCCACGTCCACCAGGATCTCGGAGTTCCTCAGGATCAGGTGAGAGAAGCGGCCCGTTCCCACCTTCTCCTTCTTGTACTCCATGGGGTGCATGAGGATGAGGAAGCGGGAGTTGGTGTCGAAGGGTTTGAGCTCGCCGCAGACACAGGTGCGGAGGCGCCGGCGGCAGGTGAGGCAGAGGTTCATGATGGGGTCTTTCTGGTCTTGCATGGTAGATCGAAGATTCTAGAGCGCTCTAGAATCAGCCTCCCGCGAGCTTGACCTTGAAGCCGGTCTTCTCCAGGTAAGCCTTGATCTTCTCCCGGTGGTCGCCCTGGATTTCGATCACGTTGTTCTTGAAGGAGCCGCCCGTCCCGCAGAGGCCCTTGAGCTTCTTCTCGAGGTCCTTGAAGTACGCGTCGTTGGCCGGCAGCTCGAAGAGCACGGTCACGGTCTTCCCGCCCCGGCCATTCTTCTCCAGCCGGAGCTTCAGGGTGTGGTTCCCCGGGACCAGGTCGGAACTCTTGGCGCACGCGCAGGGAAACTTCCCGCACTTGGGGCAGCGTTTTTTGAAGTTTGGGTCATCGGAGTAGACCAGTTCGTAATCTGACATGGGCCTATTAGAAGGTCATCGAGGCGATGAGTCAAGTACCAATCCGCCAGAAGCCATGCTAAGATCACCCCATGGCAAGGTACGTCCTCTTCAACAAGCCCTACGGGGTGCTCTCGCAGTTCACTCCGGAAGACGGGGCCCGCTCCCTCGCAGAGTTCGATCTCCCGAAGGGCATCTACCCCGCGGGCCGGCTGGATAAGGACTCCGAAGGACTCCTCCTCCTCACCGACGACGGGGTCCTGATCGAAAGGCTCCTCAATCCGAAGAATGAAAAGCCCAAGACCTACCTGGTGCTGGTGGAACGGGTTCCGGCGCAGGTGTCTCTGGAGAAGCTGCGACGGGGCCTTCGGATCGAAGACTACCTCACCAAACCCTGCGAGGTGCGGATCCTCGAACCGCCGCCCGCGATCCCACCGCGGGATCCGCCGGTCCGGTTCCGCAAGACCGTGGTGGACGTCTGGCTCGAAATGAAGATCGTCGAGGGGAAGAACCGGCAGATCCGCAAGATGACCGCGGCCATCGGCCACCCGACCCTGCGACTGATCCGGACGAAGATCGCCAACCTCGACCTCGGGGACCTCGCCCCCGGAGCCTTCCGCGAGATCCGGCTTTCGGACATCACTCTCTAGCTTCTTTCTTCCGGTCCTTGTAGGTATCGGCGCGGCCCAGCTGCCCCTGCCCCAAGCCGTAGGATTCCATCAGCTTCAACTTCTCGACCGCCTCCTCCGAGGAGATCTCCCCGGAGAGCAGACGCAGGTACGTGAGGACTTTCTGGTTCAGCTCCGCGCTCTTCTCTCCCAGGGCCTCGAGCCGGAAGCTCCGCACTCCCCGGTTCATGAGGTCGGTCGCGAGGAACGAGGCGGACTGGGGTGTGGCCTTGAAGAAGGTATTGCGGCACTCCTGGTCTGCTTTAAGAAAGTGCCAGTTCCCGTAGGGATCCTTGAGCTTCACCTCGTGCTTCTCGCAGGGCTTGCCGCAGTCGCGGAAGGAGTGCCCCGTGGAAAGGAAGGCCGCGAACACACAGTGCTCCATGTGAAACTCCGGCATGTACTGGTGGAGGGTGACCTCCACCGTGGCCGGGTCGGCGGCGGCGATCAGGTCGAGGAGCTGGTCCTGGTTGAGGTCGTAGGAGAGGTTGATGGTTCGGAGGCCTTTTCGGATGAGGTAGTCGAGAGAATACGAGTTAGTGACGTTGAGGGAGAAGTCACCGATGAGCGGGATGCCGCTCGCGCGCAGGTACTCCAGGGCCCCGAGGTTCCGCACCAGGATGAAGTCCGGCCGGTGGCGGACGATGGTGTTGAGGTTGTAGTACTCCAGGGGCTTCAGGATCCGCGTGGTGGCGATCCCGACCTTGATCCCGAGGGCGCGGAGAAGGCCCACGGACTCGGCGTAGTCCTTCCCGAATTCGAAGTCCAGGATCACGGACTTGAAGAGGCCCCGGTACGGAGCGAAGGTCTCGAAGGCTTCGGCGATGCCCTCGACCTGGGCCCTGCTCCGGAGGACGATGTTGAGGCCGGCCCCGTCTTGGCTTGGGGCCCGCGGGGAAGTTTGCAGCTCGGCCGATCCCGAGAGTCGATTCCGGGTCCGGGTCCGCTCCTGGTTCATCTTCTCCACGATCTCCCGGCGAAGGTCCTTGAGCTCCCGGTGGTTGAGGAAGAGTCCCTCCTGCAGGAAGCACTCGAAGCTCCCCATCTCGTACACGGTCGTTCCGAGGGCGCTGAGCTCGTCCTTGATGAAGGCCTGGGTGACGGGCCTTGCGGACGCGGGCAAAAGGAACGAGATGGTCTGGGCGTAGACCTCCCTCCCCTCGGGGTCCACGGCCTTCACGAAGAGGGGCTCGCGGTAGCTCCCCTGGACGAGGAAGTTCAGCGGGATTCGTTTCTGGTGCTCGCGGGACTGCCAGCCGCGCTGGAGGTCTTTGGCGAGGGCGTCGCTCGAGTTGAGGTAGACGTCCATCCCGGGCTTCACCGGCAGGTCCTTCTGGAGGAGCTCGACCTCGAAGTTCGTCCCGAGCTTCAGCGCCGTGAAGATCTTCGCTCCCAGGTCTTCCTGGCCCACGAACAGCAGACCCATGCCGGCCCGGAGCTCGGTGTGGGATTCGACGACGATGGTCTTCTTCCGGACCTCTTTGATCTTCCCGACCTTGAGGCCCCGGTGGGAGCTGTAGGTTCCGTCGACCAGTCTCTGGTGATCCACCCCTCCCAACCAGCCGGAGAAGAAGCCTCTGGAGTACGTGAGGGAGAGCTCCTCGGTGCGCTGCTTGAGGTTGACCGGGGCGCCGTCGAGGACCTCGCGGTAGTTCTTCGCGGCCCCGGCCACGTACTCCGGAGTCTTCAGGCGGCCTTCCACCTTGAAGGAATTCACGCCCAGCGCTTTCAGCGTGGGAACCTCTTCGATGCCCATGAGGTCCTTCGGCGAGACGAGGTACTTCTTGTTCCCCAGGTCCTTCTTCACGTCGTCGACGTAGAGCTCGTACTCGAGCCGGCAGCTCTGGGCGCACTGGCCCCGGTTGGCACTCCTCCCCCCGAGGGACTCGGAGGTGAAGCACTGGCCCGAGTACGCGACACAGAGGGCCCCGTGGACGAAGACCTCGAGCTCCTTGTCTGTTTTCTCTCGGATGAGCTTGATCTCCGGGATGGAGTTTTCTCTCCCGAGGACGAAGCGGTCGATCTCGAGATCCTCCACCAGCTTGATGGCATCGGGGCTGGTGACCGTCATCTGGGTCGAGGCGTGGATCCGCTGCTCCGGGGCCATCTGGCGGATGAGCCGGGCCAGCCCCAGGTCCTGGACGATGAAGGCGTCCGGCCCCAGGGGGATGAGGTCCTTTAAGAGTTCGATGACCTTCGGGAATTCGCTCTGGAAGATGACCACGTTGAAGGCCAGGTTCACGCGCACGCCGTAGAGGTGGCAGAGGTTGATCATCTCCCTGAGCTCGTCGATCCCGAAGTCGGTGGTGCGGCCCCGGGCATTGAAGAAGGGCACGCCCACGTAGATGGCGTCGGCGCCGTGGTGGATGGCGGCCAGGCACATGTCCATGTTCCCGACGGGGAGCAAGAGTTCTGATTTCATCAGAGTGTTTTAGCGCAAAAAACACGCATTGCCACCCCTCTCAAACCGGCACTAGTAAGACGGGTATTAATTACAAGAAAAACCGAGCTAAAACTGAGAAATCCGGAGCAGGACCAGCGTGCAGGCGTTCTCCACTTTGATGCCGTTTTGGGTGAGGGTGTCCTCGAGCCGAGGGTTCTCCGCCCCCGGGTTAAAGATCACCCGCTTCGGGTGGACGGCGAGGATGTCCTTCTCGTACTTATCGGAAATGGCGGGATTCACGTAGACGGTGATGGTGTCGACCTTGTCTTTCGCCTGGGCGAGCTCTCCTAAATTGTGGACTACTTTTATTCCCTGCACCGATTCTTCCCGCGGGTGCACCGGGATGGGTCTGTGGCCGTATTCTTTGAGTAAACTGATTGCTTTGTACGAGTACCTGCTGGGGTCGCTTGAGGCGCCGATGACTGCTACAACTTCCATGGCCATCTCCTTAGAAAACGCGCTAAAATAAACCAAAAAAGTGAGATATTATGGCGTTCCTTACAAAGACATTTTACTCCCAGGAAGATCTCGTTCGTCACCTCAAGGCGCATCATCCGAGTTTCTATTTTTCATCCAAGACCTCCACGGTGATCCCGTACGATAAGCTCGAATCCCTCCTGCCGTGGAAGGGCGCCGGAGACTTCTACCTCTGCGACCTCTCGAAGCTGCCGCCGAAGATGGAGCTCAGACCAAACGGCAACCTCGTGCTCCAGGGCGGGGTTTCCTGGGAAGACGCGAAGAAGTTCCTCCGCTCCAAGGGAAGGAACCTCAAGACCTCCCCCACCGAGCAGCTCGCCCTCATCACCGCCGGGATCGCCACCTCCTGCACCGGTGAGCGGTGCTTCGCCTTCGGGAACATACGCTCGCAGGTCACGCGGCTAAAGTACCTAGACTTCAACGGCGAGGAACGGGAACTGACCCGGGACCAGGAGTTTAAGACCAAGTCCTCCCACCTCAAGGATTACCAGAGGGACTTCTCGGCCTACAAGGATTTCAAGAACGCTCCCTACCCCCGGTTCGAGAAGGCGATCGACCTCATGATCGGCACCGAGGGCCAGCTCGGGATCGTCACCGAGGTCGAGATCGAAACCACGGACAACACCGACGTCACCTACGTCTTCATGCTGCTCCCGAAGTGGGAAGTGGACTACGCCCCGCACCTGGAGATCTTCAACGCCGTCCAGGGCCATCGGAACGAGATCATCTCCTGCGAACTCCTGGACGCCAACTGCATGAACTACCTCAAGGCCGACGAGAAGCTCGGGGAGAACCAGGACGTGATCTTCCTCGAGGTGAAGACGGAGAGCTTCGAGGACATCTACGGGAACCTCCTGAGCCACCTCTCCCTCACCTCCGCGGAGAACGTCTTCGAGATCGCGGAGAACAAGTTCCACCACATCCGGGCCGGAGTCCCGCGGGCGATCTTCGAGGTGAACTCGCAGATGGGGGTGGTGAAGGTCGGGACCGACGTCCAGGTGGGCCCGGACCGGTTCAAGGATCTCCTTGACTACTACCGGAGTGCGAGCAGGATGGGGGTGCGCTACTGCCTCTTCGGCCACTTCGGAGACGCGCACCTGCACTTCAACTACATGCCCAGCAAGGACGAGTCCGCCCGGTGCCAGGACGAGCTGCTGAGGCTCTACCAGGAAGTCTACGAGTGGCACGGCTCACCGTTCGCTGAGCACGGCATCGGCCTCATCAAGCAGAAGTACATCAAGAAGTTCCACGGGAAGACCCAGCTAGGCCTCTTCCAGGATCTGAAGAAAGAGCACGATCCGCACAACCAGTTCTTCCCTCAGGGGTTCATGAGCGTAGAGCGATGAGCGCGATCTCCTGCCGGTGAGACGGGAGGTACTTCAGCTCGACCTTCCGAAACCCCTTCTTCTTGAAGTTCGCCACCGTCTCCGACAGGAGCTCCAGGTGCTTCGGGTCGTTCATCTTGAGGGTGAGCACGAGGCCCCGGGGCTCGAGGAACTTCAGGAGCCGGTCGATCTCCTTTAGGATGATGGTCGGCGGCAGGTTGATGTCGCTCACGATCCAGTCCACGTCCTTGCTGAAGTCGCCTTGCTCGAGGTGCTCGAACGGTTTCCTCAGGTGCTTGAAGTTGATGTGCTTCAGGATCTTCTCGTCCATCTGCGCCGGGTCCACTCCGAGCACCTGCATGTCCTGCTCGAGGAGGAACTGGCTCGCACCCCCGGGGGCGGAGCCGAGCTCGAGGACCCGCTCCTGGTGGTCGAAGGGAAGGTCGAAGGCCTCGAAGGCTTCGGCGATCTTGTAGTACGCCCGGGACGGGGCCGCGACCTCGAGGATGGAGCTCACCTCCCCCGGTGTCTGGAAGTGGGTCGGACTCAAGGGGTACTCCCCGATCCAGTACTCGTCCTCCCCGATCATCATCACCAGGGTCACGGTTTCGCCGATCTTGAAGATGGTCTTATCCGAGAGATCCTGGAGGGCTTTCGGCGGAAGGTAGCTGGCCTCGCGCTTGTAGAGCCAGGCCCGCTGGACCTTGATCTCGTCCTCCCGGACCTTCCCGTGGCTCACTCCCGCCACCCGGGCGAACAGAGGTTTCCAGAACACGGGATGATTTGCTTTGAAAGTAAGAAATCCGGGCCTAGAATAACTAAGCTTGAGCTCCGGGTAGAAGTTCTTCACTTCTTCCTTGAGAAGACCGTCGGCTTCGGGGTTGGTGAGGGCGAAGTAGAAGTGGGCCATACAATATGAATATCAGAGAATTTTCTTTTAATCTGCAAAAAGTTTACGAAGAGATGTCGGCGACCTTCTCGCAGTTTCAGAAGTCCAGTGCCCTCGCCTGCGTCGCCGGCTGCGGGAAGTGCTGCCAGAATCCGGAGGTCGAAGCCTCGGTCCTCGAGATGCTCCCCTTCGCCGTGAAGGTCTTCGAAGAAGGACGGCTCGAGGAGTGGCTCACTCTCCTTAAGGCCAGGCCCGCCGGCAGCTGCGTGCTGTTCGTGAGCACCGGAGACGGCGGCAAGGGCTACTGCAGTTCGTACCGAGAAAGGCCCGCCGTGTGTCGAATGTTCGGCGTGGCCGGGTACTACAACAAGCACCATGAGGTCGTCCTCTCGGTTTGCAAGCACATCAAGGAAGCTCACCAGCTCTCGGAAAAAGAAATCAGGCCTCACACGGAAGATGTTCCGATCATCGCGGAATGGATGACGAGGCTCATGTCCCTGCACCCCGAACTCGTTTCACAAAAAATTCCTATCAACCAAGCCATCTACGGCGCGTTAGAGAAAGTTGCACTTTACGCTCAGTATAACTTACAAAAATAAACATCTCTTCGTATTAGTTTTAATAAAGTGACATTTAAGTTTTGCTTGAATAAGATTCCTTAAATTTTTTCCAAGGAATGTATGATGAAATTGATTTCTTCACTACTTGTTCTCATCCTTTCTCAGAGCGCTTTTGCCAATGTCCACGCGAAACTTGGCAAGTACGCCTGGGCCTACTACGGAGAAAATTTTTACAAAGCCCTCTACTCCAACACAAGATTCGATCGAAGACAAATTGGGGTCATCCTTAATGCCAAGCACACAATCCAGCCTAATAACTACGACGCAATGAATTCACACTGTGGAAATGGTTGCTACGCCCACCGCTCTGTTGGCTACGAAAATGCTCGCAAGATCATGTTTGGAGAGATCTATGTTTTAAAGGATCGTAGAGGCCAGCACGTCGTGGACGTATACTGTGGGAAGTCATTCTACTTCAGGGACGCAAGAGACATCACCTCGATGAACTCTCAGGTCAACATCGAGCACACCTGGCCCCAGAGTAAGTTCAGCCACCGGCATAACAAGGACCTGCAAAAATCCGACATGCATCATTTGTTCCCGAGCGACTCCCACGCAAACTCCAAGCGCGGGAACTTCAACTTCGGGATGATCGACCAACGCCTCGACGAGCTCGACGTGGAAAACTGCTCCATCAGCCAGTTCGGCCGGAGCGGACGGGAGCCCGTCTTCACTCCGCCGGTCCAGCACCGTGGGAACGTCGCCCGCGCCCTCTTCTACTTCTCAACTCACTACGACCTGCCCATCGATGCCGATGAAGAGAAGGTCCTGCGGGTCTGGCACATGGCAGACCCGGTCGACGCCGAGGAACTGCGCCGGCACGAGATCATCGCCGAGTACCAACTGGTGCGAAATCCCTTCATCGACCACCCGGATCTGGTGCCGAGAATTTCTGATTTCTAAACTCCCGTCCCCTGTGCTAGGCTCTTTGAAAAAGGGGCACACATATGGGTGGATTCAATAAGGTCGTCAAGAGCTACGACGAAGCTCTCGCCGGGCTCCGGGACAACATGTTCCTCATGGTCGGCGGCTTCGGGCTCTGCGGGATTCCGGAGAACCTCATCAAGAAGATTCAAGAGCTGGGTGTGAGGGGCCTCACCTGCGTTTCTAACAACGCGGGCGTGGACGGCTTCGGCCTAGGCCTCCTCCTCGAGAAGAAACAAATCAAGAAGATGATCTCGAGCTACGTGGGAGAGAACGCGCTCTTCGAGAAGCAGGTCCTCTCCGGCGAGCTCGAGCTCGAGCTCACCCCGCAGGGGACCCTCGCGGAGAAGATCCGGGCCGCCGGCGCGGGCATCCCGGGGTTCTACACGGCCACCGGCTACGGGACCCTCATCGCCGAGGGGAAAGACGTGAAGATGTTCAACGGCCGCCCGTACGTCCTCGAGACGGCGTACCCGAAGGCCGACTTCGCGCTGGTGAAGGCGTGGAAGGCCGACACCTTCGGAAACCTCGTCTTCCGCAAGACCGCCGCGAACTTCAACCCCATGATCGCCACCGCCGGGAAGATCACCGTGGCGGAGGTCGAAGAGATCGTCCAGCCCGGCGAGCTCGATCCGGACAGCGTCCACGTCCCGGGGATCTACGTCGATCGCCTCATCAAGGGAACGTTCGAGAAGAGAATCGAGCAGCGGACGATTAAAAAATAAGGAACACCTATGGCACTCTCGCGTGAACAGATCGCTCAACGAATCGCAAAGGAACTCAAGGACGGGTACTACGTGAACCTCGGGATCGGCATCCCCACCCTCGTGGCCAACTACATCCCCAAGGGTATGGACGTCATGTTCCAGAGTGAGAACGGGATCCTCGGCATGGGTGAGTTCCCGACGGAGCAAACCGTC
>SXUH01000002.1 GCA_005791855.1 Bdellovibrionales bacterium | reverse complement strand
GGAGGAAGCGGCCAAGGGAGAAGAGCGCTCCCAGGACGATGATGGCCACGCCGATGAGTTCGATGGCTTCGGTGGTGATCGTGATGAGTTCGCTCGAGAGCATTCGGGCCTCCGGGAACGCAAAGAAGCCCGCTTGCGCGGGCCCCTTCGCTAAGACGTCAGATGAACTCTTAGAAGATGCTGAAGTTCATGTGGGTCAGTCCACCCATGAACTCGTTCTTGAGGATGTTGGCCGATTCGTTGAGCGCCTTCTCGAGGTCGGTTCGGAAGAGGGTCATCTTGTCGGCGAGCTTGTCATCCACCAGCCGGGACTCGACCTCCGAAACCGGGAGGGCCGCGCCGGTGATGGTCCCGAGCCCCGCGCCGAGGACGAGGTAGGTCATCGGATCGAGGTTGCGAGCGGACTCGTAGACTCCCCGGGAGGATTCCTTCACCCGGTCGGTGGCCGAGTGGAGGCTCGACTTCACGGTGTTGATCCCTTCTCTCAGGGCCCCGCGGGCGTTGTCCACGCCGTCTCTCACGGACGATCGAGCGGTGTCGATGCCGCCGCTCAGAGAGGAGCGGGCCGAGTCCATGCTCTCCCGGACGGAATCGACGCCTTCTCGGATGGTCGACTTCGCGGAGTCGAAGCCCTCGGACGCGCGGTCGCTGAAGGATTCGGTGGAAGCGGTGTCCACGCTGCCGTAGGCTTCGGTGGAGTACAGGTCACCGGAGGAGGTCGCGGAGGTGTCGCGGTGGAGCTTGGAGGCGATCTTGTCCTTCACGCCGCCGAGCTTGTGGGCGACGGAGCCGACCTTGTCCGCGACCGTGCCGAGGGTGTCCCGGGTGGAGGAGTACGCGCCGGAGACGCTGTCTCTCATGGCACCCATGCGGTCCGTGACCACACCCATCCGCTCCCGGCCGATGCTCTCGTAGCTCCGGCTGTACTCGTCTTCCATGAGGAGGAGGGTTCCGATGGTGAGGAAGGAGGTTCCCACCGGGTTGCGCTTCAGGTGCTCGAAGGTCGCCGCCGGAGAGGAGTCTCCGCGCCGGTAGTAGATGGCGTCGTCGATGAGCTGGCCCGGGGTCATCCGGGTCTTGATCTCTTCGAAGTCATCCTTGACTCGCTGGATGTCGCTCAGGACCTGTTGCTTGAGTTCTTGCGTCGACTTGGTCGATCTAGTGGTGTTTGAATTCATTGATTCGCTCCTTGAAAGTAGTTTTAATCTCGCCCAGGGTTTCGAGGGACTGCCGCGGCGTGAGCCGGTCTGCCTCGAGGCGCTTCAGGGCACCCTTCACCATCACGAAACCGACGATGAAGAGCACGGCCGTCACGATGAGGGCGGAGGCCCACAGCGGGAGCACTTGATCGAGGAGGATGATGGCGGTCGCCACGGCGGCGAAGGCGCCGATGAGGAGCATCCCTCCGCCGATGGCGAGGGAGCCGGCGGCGACCTTGGCCTCCGTGATCTTCTCCCGCACCTCGGTTCGGATGAGGAGGCTCTCTCTCTCGAAGAGCCGGCTCAAGTCCGCGTAGAGGTGCTCGAACATCACCTTCCAGGAATCCCGTTCGACGGAATTCTCCACTCGGAAGTTCGGCTCGTAGGGCTTGCCGTACTCGGGGTTGAAGTCGTTTCTAATATTCGTGTCCATGGAATACTCCCTTGTTCCTAGTGCAGATCGTTCACGGAGGCGTCTGAGTTGAATCCGGTGTCACCGGTCGACGCCGTGGTCATCCCGGCGCTCGTCCGGCTGCGGCCAAGGTGGCGGCCCAGGCGGCCGAAGAATAATCCGACGACGTACGAGGTGGAGAACATGAGGCCCGGTCTCTTCGCCGCTTCCGCTTCGATGTACGAGAGGAGCTCTCTGCCGTTGCCGGACTCGATCTTACTCTGAGCCCCGGTGAACCAGTTGGAGGCGTCACGGAACCAGCCGGCCACCACGCGGTCAGCCTCGGAGCCGGACGCGGAACTTCCGCTCACGCCGCTCATGCCGGCCATGCCTTCGGAGTTCATCTCGGTTGAGGTCGCCGAGTTACCTTCGAGAGCGGAGACGGCGCCGCTGAGGCCCTTGCCGATCGCAGCGAAGTACGGATTGATGTCACCCTTGTACTTAGAGACAAGGTCGATGAGTGGTGCAAGGCTCTTCTTTCCGTAGTCACGGAATTTGCTCCCCGTGTTGGATTCATTTGCCTCGTTCAGGGGCAAATTGGTGTCGGAATTACTTTCGTTGTTTTCGAGCGGACTGTTGTTATTAATCATCTCAACCTCCTATGGTTCATCTTGATAGGATTAGTGCAAGACCGGTACCACGTCGATGGCCGAGGGCCACGCTCGCCTATACCCGTGTCAACTCACGCCGTGAGGAAGTGCAGCAGTTTTTGGAAGATGCTGACGGAGAGGTAGCCCACGCCGATGATGAAACCCAGGAGGAGCAGGCACACGAGCACCAGCACCAGGGTCGACCGGGCGGTCACCGCTCTCGGGTTCAAGAGGTGGGCCTCGAGGAGGGCCATGTTCTTGTTGTTGGACTTCCAGAAGATGTCGAAGAAGTTTCCGACGAAGGGCACGAGGTCGAAGAGGTTCTCGATCATCACGTTCATCGCCATCCGGAGGAGGGTCGCCGTCGAGCACCCCAGGAGGGCGGCCTGGGCGATGATGTAGACGGAGATGCCCGTGGTGATGAGGTCGCCGACGAAGGGAACGAAGCCGAGGATCCCGTCGAGGCCAAAGCGGATCCCGAAGGGGCCTTCGAACTTCGAGTCGAGGGCGGCGGAGAGGTTCTTCAGATCCTGGAACCTCCGGTCCCGGTGGTTGCTCAGCATGGCGTTCCTTGGAAATGAGAAAGGGACCCTCGCGAGTCCCTTTCCAGCGTACTTCGGATCTCGGGAATTATAAAGATCCGCTGTCGTCCGTGGTGTTGGTGTTCGAACCCTGGGTGGTCGAGTTGGAGTTGAAGTTCAACTGCTCGGTGTACCGGTTCTTGTTATTGGTCACGTCGGTCACCGCGCTGTACTGCCGGCGCGCTTCCATCGCCGTCATGTTCCCGTCGGCGATCTCCTTGGCGAGGTTCATGGCCAGGAAGTTCGTCTCTTCCCGATCGGACCGGGCGGAGACTTCGTTGCTCGCCTGGTTCACCGTGATGTTCTTGTTGAACATCGAGAGCTCCCCGAGCTTCTCCGGCGGCACCATCAGGGTCGCGGTCTGCTCGAGGCCGTTGGTCCCCTGGTTCTTGTAGAGCGTGGTTCGCTTCCACGGACCGTTGTTGTGCCAGATCACCATGCTGTTGGTGGCTTCGGACGGTTGGCCGTACTTCCGTGAGAGGGCCGTGAGCTGGTCCCGGCTACCGATGGGCCAGTCGTTTGTGACCTTCGAGACCTGGTCGGCGGTCATGCGCTTGACCTCCGTGGCCTGGTTCCCGGCCGTCACGTTCTGGTTCCGCGGCTTCGACGATCCGCAGGCGCTCAGGAACAGTGACATGACCAGAGTGAGAAGAACGAAAGTTTTCATGGAAGCTCCTTTTATGTAAGAACGTTACCTGAAAAGATTTTTCTTCTTTTTGTTCTCCACAACAATGCATGAAGCGTCGAGGGACCGAATCTTATGGATGAATTAATGACTCAGCGCTGGTGCAGGGAGTGCTCGTGTTCGAACTGCGCACCCAGGGAGATGAGGTTGAGGATCCGCGACTCGAGGTCTTCCTCGATCCGGCGGGACTCGGTGACGTCCTGGATGACCACCACGGCGCCAACGATGTGCGAGTCGAGGGCCCGGAGCGGAGACGCCGAGCAGATGATGGTCTTGAGCCGGCCCTCGAGGTCCTTGAGGTTCACAAGCACGTTGTGCGAAGAGACCCCGTGGTGGATGGCCGTGGAGAGGGGTCCGTCCTTATCCTTGAGCATGTGCCCGTCCTTGTCCCACCACCCGAGGAGCTCTCCGTAGGAGGTGTGGCCCGAGGCTTCGTCGGAGCTCAGGATGCGGGAGACCTCTTCGTTGATCTGGCAGATCTTCCCGTCGCCGTCGGCGATGAGCACTCCCACCGGGAGGGTCTCGAGGATCGCCGAGAGCTTCTTCCCCGCCTTCAGGAGCTCTTCGGTTTCGCGGATCCGGTTCTCCCGCTCCTGCAGGAGGATGGCCTTCTCCCGGAACGAGGAGTAGATCCCGACCTTCATCTTCAGGATCTCCGGGTCGAAGGGCTTTCCGAAGTAGTCGATGGCGCCGGCCTCGTAGCCCTTGAGCACGAACGGGTCTTCCTTGTAGATGGCGGTGATGAAGATGATGGGGATGTCCCGGCTCTCCTTCTTCTGCTTGATCTTCACCGCGGTCTCGAACCCGTCCATCTCGGGCATCTGCACGTCCAGCAGGATGACGGCGATGTCCTTGTGCACGTCGAGCAGCACCAGGGCCTCGTAGCCGGAGTGCGCTTCGATCAGCTGGTAGTTCGATCCGTAGAAGACCGCCTGGAGCGCGATGATGTTGCTGGGGGCATCGTCGACGACAAGGATTTTTATTTTTTTGCTTAGCGAACCCATTAATACACCATAGCAAGAGCTGGCCGACTCGGCCAGGGCCAAAAAAATCACTACAAGTTCGCTCGAGTTTTTTGAAGTTCAATTTTATCTTAAGAATTTCTCCGCCGGTATGTCTCATCCCGGGAACCGGCTAAGATAGAGGTTGTTTACGCCAGGAGGATAGGTATGATGTCACCGGGAATTTCAGAGCACCCAGAGCACAAGCTAGAGGCCCAGCGGGTCGAGCACAGGATCGAGATCTACATCGACGGAGAGATGGTGGCGCAGAGTACGAACGCCATCAAGCTCGTCGAGTCGGGGCTCCCGCCGGTGATCTACGTTCCGATCAACGACCTGAAGAACATCGACCTGATCAAGAGCAGCGAGTACACCTGTCCGTACAAGGGGCACGCGGAGTTCTACACCCTCACCCACAACAATAAGAAGTTCGAAAACGCCGCCTGGTCCTTCGACCATCCCTACGACGAGGTCCAGGAGCTGACGGGCCGGGTGGCCTTCGCGCCGGACCGGATCCAGGAGCTGCGGATCCTGAACTAGTTCAAGGAGGACCTCATGATAAAAAACATCAAAGCCTTCCAGACCACGCTGAACCAGTCCGCCGTGTGGATCAACGAGCTGATGGACTCCTACGCCTTCCGGGATGAGAACGAGGCGTTCGTGCTCCTGCGGGCCACGCTCAAGTCGCTCCGGGATCGGATCGGTGCTGGAGAGGCCTACCACCTCGCCACCCAGCTCCCGGCCCTCCTGCGCGGGTACTACTTCGAAGGCTGGAACCCGCACAAGAACCCGAGCACCGACCGCACGCCCTACGACTTCCTGACCTCCGTGCGGGCCCACCTCGGCACCCACCACGATAACATCGACCTGGAGCTCGCGGTGCCGGAGGCCCTGCGGATCACCTTCGAGAAGATCGACCAGGGCGAGGCGGAGGACGTGCGCCAGAACCTTCCCCGGGAGATCCAGGAGCTCTGTCCCTAGGGCCGCCCGGCCCTAGTCCCAGGGCTCCACGCTCTTCGGAGAGACGACCTTCCCCTGGTTAGCCGCGAGGCCCCCGCGGAAGGCGTACCGGTTGTACTGGTAGTCGTGGAAGGTCACCTCGAGTTCGTCGAGGAGGACGTCGACCTTCGAGAGGAGGTTCTGGCTCGTCTGGGAGTCGTCGGCTTCCCCGTGGCAGAGGTCGCGCAGCTGGCTGATGCTATCGAGGATCTTCTCGTGGTTCATGGGGCCTCCTTCAGGATGTGGATTTCGTTTCGCACGTGGGTGACGCCGAAGACTCCGTTCGCGACGTCGGCGGCGAGGTCCTTCTGGTCCGGAGTTTCGACGTCCCCCTCGAGGACGAGCTCGAGGCCGTCGGTGTCGACGAGGATGTTCTGCGCCCGGAGCAGGGGGTTCTTCCGGAGCTCCGCCCGCACCTCTTCCCGGATCCGCTCCCCGTCCGGCAGGTGGTCTAGTGAAACCGGCTCCATGGAACCTCCCGTGAAATAGATATGGCCATCAGAAGATGGCCATAGTCTTTCCGGAACTCGATCGACGAATCATTCGCCGATTCATTTTCCAGACTTCGATTTTCTCACCGTTGGTCCGAAGTGGAATCTAGTTTTTTCATGAAGATAAACTCGAGCGTTTTGGTGAGCTAGAGCTTCGAGCCGAACGGGTAGGTCTCCGGAACCTTGCTCGGGTCCGCGGCCACGTCGAGCGGAGTGAGGGCCGTGGTCTCGTCGATGAACACCATGGCGTCGTAGCGCCGGGCGAGCTTCGTCGGGACGTAGTTGCTCTTCTTCTCGAAGGCCGGGTGGTAGACCACGCCGATGGCGCGGTGGCCCCGGTAGTCCATGAAGGGCGAGTGCTGGTCGACGTGGTCCAGGGTCACGAAGAAGTTCTCGTGCCCCACCACCGGGATGGCCTCGTGGAAGGCGGCCTCGAGGCTCCCCGGCTTCGCCCGCGGGACGGTCATGGTCTCGGCGGGCCCGTCCCACGCGTTCGAGGCCGTCACGGTTCCGGCGAAGGTGGTGAACCCCACCAGGGCGACCTTGTCCTCGCCGAGGATCTCCCGGGCGAGGCCGCCGAGGCAGACCTGGCCATGGATGAGCATGTCGGTGGCGTGGTAGTCGCCGATGTGGGTGTTGTGCTCCCAGATGATGCACTTCGAGCCGGCGCCGTAGTGGTCGAGGAGCATCTGGAGGGTCTCCATCATGTGCCGGTCGCGGATGTTCCAGGAGTCGGCCCCGTTGATCATGGCGTGGTAGTACCTCTCCGCGTTCCGGATGATCCGCGCGTTCTGGGCCACGTCGAAGAAGGCGTCCCCGCGGTCGAGGTTCCGCCGGAGGATCTTCTCCAGCGCCTTCTCCACCTCCCCTTCGCAGCCCTCCGGGTAGTGGAAGAGCGAGCGGGTGTAGGCCTTCTCGTTGTTCCAGTACGGATGGAAGCAGGCGTAGAGCTTCTCGACCTCCTTGCCGAGCTTCGGGTCGAGCCGCGCCAGGGCCGCGCGCACCTCTTCCATGGAGTCGTAGAGCGAGTAGACGTCGAGGCCGTGGAACCCCACGGGGTCTCCCCGTCCCGTGTTCCACTCCCGCAGCCACTCCATCAACCCGAGCATCTCCTGGTTCGCCCACATCCAGGTGGGCCAGCGGGAGAAGCTCGAGAGGGCTTCGACGGCGGACTTCGGCGTCCGGTGCTGGACGAAGTCGTTGACCTTCTGGCACGGGGGCCAGTCGCCTTCGACGGCGATGAAGCTGAAGCCGTGGTGCCGGATGAGCTCGGCGGTGATCTGGCTCCGCCACTCGTAGAACTCGTGGGTCCCGTGGGAGGACTCCCCGAGCATCACCACGCGCTTGTCTTTCACCTTCTCGATGAGCGGACAGAAGTCCGAGGCCTTGCTGAACGGCACGCTGTTTCTCGCGATCTCCGTGATGAGGCTATCATACTGTTCCATTGCGACTCCCTTCCGTGATTCTACCCTCCCGGGCCGCATCGGGAACCGGCCCGCTTGAAACTTGAACTTTATTTAAGGTTCGGGAAGCAAACGCAAACGCTCCGGTTAAAATTTCTTTTGACGATCGCCGGGGGTCTCACCAAACTAGGGCGTATGGACATCCAGAACCTCAAGCACCACGTTCAGCGATTCTACCACATAGGCCCCCGGAACATCGGGCACTACGAGAACCTCGTCGAGGCCCAGGACTACATCGCCTGCCAGCTGAAGAACTTCAGCGCGGTCAAGCTCCAGCAGTTCACGGCGAAGGGGAAAACCTTCTGCAACATCATCGGCGAGCTCCGGGGCGCGGAGAGGCCCGAGGAGGTCATCGTCGTCGGCGCCCACTTCGACACCTACAAGAACTCCCCCGGGTGCAACGACAACGGCTCCGCGCTGGC